>JAGBND010000075.1 GCA_017634575.1 Bacillota bacterium | reverse complement strand
GTGTACCGGGCTCACCGATGGACTGAGCGGCAATAATGCCAACCGCTTCGCCAACCCGTACCGGAAGTCCGGTGCTCATGTCGGCTCCGTAGCACTTTGCGCAGATGCCTGATTTTGCCTGGCAGGTGAAAACGGTACGGATGTGGACTCTTTCGATGCCCGCTTCCGCAATTCTGGCAGCCTGGGCCGGTGTGATCATGGAGTCGGCCGGAACGATCACTTCTCCCGTAACGGGATCCGTCACCTCGTCGACTGCCCAGCGGCCTTTGATTCTTTCTTCCAGAGACTCAATAATGGTCTCGTGTCTTTCCTGCTTATCGCCGTTCTGGGTAATTTCGTATCCTTTGTAGGCTTCGACCCACATACCCTTGGCTCCGCCATTCGGGCAGCAGTCCTCATCCCGGACGATCATATTCTGGGATACATCTACCAGACGTCTGGTAAGATATCCGGAGTCAGCCGTACGAAGAGCCGTATCCGTCAGACCTTTTCTGGTACCATGGGCGGAAATGAAGTACTCCTGAACATCCAGGCCTTCAGCCAGACAGGATTTGATGGGAAGCTCAATGATGCCGCCGTTCGGGGAAGCCATCAGGCCTCGCATGGCAGCCAGCTGCTTCAGCTGGTCCAGAGAACCACGGGCGCCGGAGTCAATCATCATAAAGATGTTGTTGTCCTTCGACATGCTGGGAAGAAGCTTCGCCGTAACCTGGTTGATGGTCTCAGTCCAGGCTTCGATAACCCGCTTGCTTCTCTCATCAGCTGTCATGGTGCCTCTCAGATACTGTTTTCTGAGGTTGGAAACAGTGACCTCTGTATTAGCAATCAGCTCCTGCTTCTCATCAGGGATGATAACATCCGCGATGGAAATGGAAATACCGCTCTGGGTAGAATACTTATATCCCAAAGACTTGATATTATCCAGCACATCGATCGTAAAGGTGATGCCGTGCAGGTCGATGGAACGCTGCAGAATCGGCTTAACCTGCTTCTTGCCTACCAGGAAATTAATCTCGTAAGGCAGATAGGTTTCCGGACGGGAAGGATCTCTCTCCACATAGCCCAGATCCTGAGGAATTCTTTCATTCAGGATAATACGGCCAACGGTGGTGTCGATAATACCGCTGACAGTCTGATCGCCAACCGTTACCGTTCTGCGGACTTTGATCTTGCTGTGAAGGGTGATCTCGCCGTTGTACTGAGCCATGATGGCTTCATTCGGATCCTTGAAAATGCGTCCTGCGCCGGGATCGCCTTCCTTTTCCATGGTCAGGTAGTACATACCCAGAACCATATCCTGCGAAGGAACCGTTACGACACCGCCGTCGGATGGCTTCAGAAGGTTGTTGGTGGAAAGCAGCATAAAGCGGCATTCCGTCTGGGCTTCAATGGAAAGCGGCACATGAACAGCCATCTGGTCGCCGTCGAAGTCGGCGTTGAAGGGTGCGCATACCAGCGGATGAAGCTTGATGGCTTTACCTTCAACCAGAATCGGTTCAAAAGCCTGGATACCCAGTCTATGAAGGGTAGGCGCACGGTTCAGCATAACCGGATGTTCGCGAATCACTTCTTCCAGAACATCCCAGACTTCCGACTGAAGTCTCTCGACCATACGCTTTGCAGATTTAATATTATGGGCAAGCTCCCTTTCCACCAGCTTTTTCATAACAAAAGGCTTGAAAAGCTCGATGGCCATTTCTTTGGGGAGACCGCACTGATAGAACTTCAGCTCAGGACCGACAACGATAACGGAACGGCCTGAATAGTCAACACGCTTACCCAGCAGGTTCTGACGGAAACGTCCCTGCTTACCGCGAAGCATGTCGGAAAGAGATTTCAGGGCTCTGTTGCCGGGACCTGTAACCGGCCGGCCGCGGCGGCCATTGTCGATCAGCGCATCCACAGCTTCCTGCAGCATTCTCTTTTCATTACGGACAATAATGTCCGGCGCGCCAAGTCCCAGAAGACGGCGCAGACGGTTGTTTCGGTTAATTACACGGCGATACAGATCATTCAGATCAGAGGTAGCGTATCTGCCGCCATCCAGCGGAACCATGGCGCGGATATCCGGAGGAATAACCGGAACCACATCCATGATCATCCATTCGGGCTTATTGCCGGATTTCAGGAAAGACTCCACAACCTCCAGTCTCTTGATAATGCGCATGCGCTTCTGGCCGTTTGCATTTTCCAGCTCTTTTTTGAGATCTGCATCCAGCTTTTCGAGATCAATCGCCTGAAGAAGCTCCTTGACAGCTTCAGCGCCCATTCCCACACGGAAGGTATCGCCGTATTTTTCCTGGGCTTCATGGTATTCGTTCTCGGAGAGCAGCTGCTTATACATAAGGCCGGTCTCTCCGCCGTCAAGCACGATATAAGAAGCGAAATACAGTACCTTCTCAAGCGCTCTGGGCGGGATATCCAGAATAAGGCCCATCCGGCTGGGAATACCCTTGAAATACCAGATGTGTGAAACCGGGCAGGCAAGCTCGATATGGCCCATCCGTTCACGACGAACCTTCGCCTTGGTAACCTCAACGCCGCATCTGTCGCAGATAACGCCCTTATAACGGATGCGTTTATATTTTCCGCAATGGCACTCCCAGTCTTTGGTCGGTCCGAAAATCCTCTCGCAGAACAGGCCATCGCGTTCCGGCTTAAGGGTCCGGTAGTTGATGGTTTCCGGCTTTTTCACCTCACCGTGAGACCATTCGTGAATCTTCTGCGGTGACGCCAGTCCGATTTTAATGGCACCGAACTGAACCTGCTGATGATTTGTTTTGACAGCCATTCAAATTTCCCCTTTCGCGATGACCTTACTCAAAGTCGTCTGTTTCGGCATCCTGCAGCTCATCGACATCGTAGATGGAGATGCCGTCATTCTGATCCATATCCGGCTCACCGGGAAAATCTTCATCCGGATCTTCATCTGAATAGTCGTCAGTGTAGCTGTCATCAGGATCGGAATTGTAGTAGACGCTTGTCTCGACATCCTCGCGTCCTTCCATATTGACCTCGCGGATCGGCTCGCCGTCATCGTCAAGGTCTTCCTGAATGGTGATTTCTTTTCCGTCTTTTGCAAGAACCCTCATATCAAGGCCCAGAGACTGAAGCTCTTTAAGCAGTACTTTGAAGGATTCCGGAACACTCGGATCAGGAATGTTTTCTCCTTTGACAATGGCTTCATAAGCCTTGACACGGCCGACGATATCATCGGATTTAACAGTCAGAATTTCCTGAAGCGTATAGGCAGCGCCATAAGCTTCCAGCGCCCAAACCTCCATTTCACCGAAACGCTGTCCGCCGAACTGGGCTTTTCCACCAAGGGGCTGCTGCGTAACCAGTGAATAAGGGCCGGTGGAACGGGCATGGATCTTATCATCAACCAGATGATGGAGTTTCAGGTAGTACATATAACCGACGGTAACCGGATTCTCAAAGGGTTCGCCGGTCCGTCCGTCGCGCACATCCAGCTTGCCGGAGCGGTTGATGGGAACGCCCGCCCACTCGGCCTTATGCGCTATGTTTGCTTTCAGATAGTCCAGAAGCTCCGGCTCGATCTGCCGTTTATATTTCTTTTCGAAGCTTTCCCAGTCTGTGTTGACATAGTCGTTTGCCATTTCCAGCATGTCCTGAATGTCTGCAGGGCTGGCGCCATCGAAAATAGGTGTTGCAATATGAAGTCCGAGGGCTTTGCAGGCAAGTCCCAGATGAACCTCCAGAACCTGTCCGATATTCATACGGCTGGGAACGCCCAGGGGGTTCAGCACGATGTCCAGCGGACGGCCATTGGGAAGGAAAGGCATGTCTTCTACCGGAAGAACGCGTGAGACAACACCCTTGTTTCCATGACGGCCTGCCATCTTGTCACCGACGGAAATCTTACGTTTGTGAGCAATATATACGCGAACGGACTCGTTCACGCCGGGAGAAAGCTCATCGCCGTTTTCACGGTTGAAGGTTTTTACCTCGACTACGATGCCTTCTTCTCCGTGAGGAACACGAAGAGAAGTGTCACGGACCTCTCTGGCCATTTCACCGAAGATAGCTCTTAAAAGTCTCTCTTCAGCGGTCAGCTCGGTTTCGCCCTTGGGCGTAACCTTTCCGACCAGAATATCGCCGGCATGCACTTCCGCGCCGATGCGGATAATGCCGCGCTCATCCAGATCTTTCAGAACGTCCGCAGACATGTTGGGAATGTCGCTGGTGATCTCTTCCGGTCCCAGCTTAGTGTCATGGGCTTCCGTCTCGTACTCTTCAATATGAACAGACGTATAGACATCTTCCGCCACCAGACGCTCGGACAGAAGAACAGCATCCTCGTAGTTGTAGCCTTCCCAGGTCATAAAGCCGATGAGGGCATTCTTACCAAGAGCAAGCTCGCCGCCGTCCGTAGAAGGACCATCGGCAATCGCCTGGCCTTTCTTAACGGTATCTCCCAGATTCACAATAGGACGCTGATTGAAGCTGGTGCTCTGGTTCTGACGCTGGAACTTCAGCAATTCATAATCGTCAACGCCATCTGCCGTGCGGATCCGGATCCGGTCAGAGGAAACGGATTCAACGACGCCGTCGTTCTTTGCAATGATGCAGGAACCGGAGTCCATAGCGGTCTTGTATTCCATACCGGTTGCGACAACCGGGGCCTGCGTGGTCAGAAGCGGAACAGCCTGCCGCTGCATGTTGGATCCCATCAGCGCACGGGAAGCATCGTCATTTTCAAGGAAGGGAACCAGCGATGCCGCAACCGAGAAGACCTGGCGGGGAGAAACATCCATGAGTTCCATATCGCCGGGCAATACTTCAATGTTGTCTTCTCTGAAACGGCCTTTAATACGCGCATTGAGGAAATGTCCGCCTTCATCCAGCGGCTCGTTTGCCTGCGCGATATGATAGCTCTCCTCCTCGTCTGCCGTAATGTACACAATATCATTGGTTACAACCGGCACATCTCCGGATTTGTCTATCTTCCGGTAGGGCGCCTCAATAAACCCGTACCGGTTAATACGGGCATAGGTAGCCAGAGAGTTGATCAGACCGATGTTGGGACCTTCAGGGGTCTCAATAGGACACATGCGGCCGTAATGAGAGTGGTGAACGTCACGCACCTCGAAACCGGCGCGGTCTCTGGAAAGACCGCCGGGGCCAAGGGCGGAAAGACGTCTTTTATGCGTCATCTCAGCCAGCGGGTTGTTCTGATCCATAAACTGTGACAGCTGGGAGCTTCCGAAGAATTCCTTAATGGCAGCCGTAACGGGACGGATATTGATCAGGCTCTGGGGCGTGACCTCATCCGAGTTCTGGGTGCCCATTCTTTCACGAACCACTCGCTCAAGTCTGGTCAGACCAACGCGGAACTGGTTCTGCAGAAGCTCGCCGACGCAGCGAATGCGGCGGTTGCCCAGATGATCGATATCATCCGTCATGCCGATTTCGTCGTCAAGGCAAAGCTGATAGTTGATGGAAGCCATGATATCTTCCCGGGTAATGTGACGGGGAACAAGATCGTAGGCTTTTCTCGAAAGCGCCTGAACAAGTTCGTCACCTTCCAGGTCCTTGTCCAGGATTTTCTTCAGTTCGGGATAATAGACATTCTCTGTAATTCCGCAGTTTCTCAGAACGTCATCCGGAAGATCCACATAAGAATGAATATCCACTGCGAGATTGGATAAAATCTTGACTTTCTTGTCTTCTTTCTTGACGTAGATATAGGAAATACCGGCATTCTGAATCTGATCGCACATTTCTCTGGTAAGCTTGTCGCCTTCCTGGCCGAGAATTTCACCGGTGGAAGTATCCACCACACCTTCAGCCAGAACCATGCCACGGACACGACGGGAAAGGGCCAGCTTCTTGTTGTATTTATAACGTCCCACATGGCCCAGATTGTACCGTTTGTCGTCATAGAACATGCCGTAAAGGAGACTCTGCGCGCTTTCAACTGTAGGCGGCTCGCCGGGACGAAGCCGTTTGTAAACTTCAATCAGGCCTTCATCCACGCTCTTGAAGGTATCCTTTTCCATGGTCGCCAGCAGTTTTTCGTTCTCGCCGAACATGTCGATAATTTCAGCGTCCGTGCCGATGCCCAGCGCGCGGATCAGCGTAGTGACCGGAACCTTACGGGTACGGTCGATTCGGACATTGAAAATATCGTTGGAATCGGTTTCATATTCAAGCCAGGCGCCCCGGTTGGGAATTACCTGACATGCATACAGCGGTTTTCCGGTCTTATCAATGGATTTAGAAAAATAAATGCCAGGGGAACGAACCAACTGGGATACAATGACTCGTTCGGCACCATTCAAAACAAAAGTACCGGTATCGGTCATTATGGGGAAATCTCCCATAAAGATCTCGTGCTCCTGTTTTTCTTTAGTGTCTTCATTGGTCAGACGAACCGTGACGCGAAGAGCAGCCGAGTATGTGGCATCTCTCGCCTTAGCTTCCTGGATCGAGTATTTCGGCTCATCATCCAGTTTAAAATCAACGAATTCCAGCGTCAGATGACCCGCGTAATCCGTGATCGGGTTAATATCACTGAAGACCTCTCGCATGCCTTCAGTGACAAACCAGTGGTAAGAATCCTTTTGAACATCCAACAAATTCGGCATATCCAGAATCTCTTTTTCCCTTGAAAAAGACATTCTGACGCGGCTGCCATAGGATTCCGGATGGATACGGTTCTTTTCCATAAATACGTTCACCCCTTGGAAAAATTTGCGAACAAACAAGGCTGGTGTCTATTCAGACATCAGGGTATAAAAACGCAATATAATGCAATTAACGATAATATCAAATATCTTCAAGTTTGTCAAGTATATTTTTCAAAAAAACAAGCCTCCGGAAAACCGGAGGCTTATCGTCTGGAAAAAAGGCAGAAGCTTATTTAAGGGTAACTTTAGCTCCAACTTCTTCAAGCTGTTTCTGAAGAGCTTCAGCATCTTCCTTCTTAAGACCTTCTTTGACCACCTTGGGAGCAGACTCAACGAGTTCTTTAGCTTCCTTCAGGCCAAGACCGGTAGCATCACGAACAACCTTGATAACCTTGATCTTCTGATCGCCGATCTCGGTCAGTTCTACATCAAACTCGGTCTTCTCTTCTTCCTGTGCAGCAGGACCTGCTGCAACGACAGCAACACCGGCAGCAGCAGAAACACCAAAGGTCTCTTCGCAAGCGGTAACCAGTTCATTCAGTTCCAGAACAGAGAGCTCTTTCAGAGCATCAATAATCTCTTGTACGCTAAGTTTAGCCATGATAATATCCTCCGTAATTAATTGTGTGGATTGTTAGTAATGATCAGCCGATTATTCAGCTGCTTCTGCGGTTTCGCCGCCGTTTTTCTTGGCAATTTCCTTGACAACGCGGGCGAAAGATGCCATGGGAGACTGGAAGCTTCCCAGCAAGCGGGAGAGCAGCTGTTCCCTCGGAGGAATCTTACCGATCTTGGCAACATCCTCAGCATCGTAATAGGTACCTTCGAACACACCGGCCTTAAGGGTCAGGGGCTCGATGGAAGAAACGAACTTGTCCAGCACGCGGGCTCCGGAAGTTGCATCATCG
Source organism: Bacillota bacterium (assembly GCA_017634575.1). GTDB lineage: Bacteria > Bacillota > Clostridia > Lachnospirales > Bianqueaceae > RUG760. Next base: position 66,127 of record JAGBND010000075.1, on the reverse strand, counting down.
TAGCTGAATGCAACAGCGGTGGGGCCTTCCAGCTGGGAAGCAAGAGGCTCGAAGGGAGTATCCTTGATGGCGAAATTAACCATCGTGTTCTTGTAGACTTTGAAGTCCACGCCGGCTTCACGCATTGCACGGCGCATTTCAGTATCCTGCGCAACGGTCAGACCGCGTGAGCTAACCAGAACAACACCCTGAGCTCTTTCCAGTTTGTCTTTAATTTCATTAACGACAACCTGTTTTGCTTCAATTTTGGCCATTGTTTTTTACCTCCTATCAGATTTTTGCCTTTCCAGGCGTTTTCTCTGATATAAAGAAAACGCCCTTGTTTCAGGCGAAGACAAGGGCGGATCAACATATTCTCGTATGATCGTAACCTCGGCTGGCTGCCGGCGGATGTGAAACTTCCGAGAAATCCCGTTTGTTTCAGCTTCTCCGGTAATTAAGGCCTTTTGGCCGCCTGCTGTCTTCGGCTATATTCACTGCCGGACGCATTTTCAAAATGAAGATGCATCCAAACAGCGAAGATTCTAACATAACAGTTTGAAATTGTCAATACTTCGATTGCGCCTGGGCGCACGCGCTGCCCGCTCCTTCGAGCAGGATATGGATTATTCTTCTGCGCGGGAAGGATTGACTTTGACGCCGGGGCCCATGGTAGAGCTGAACGTCAGGCTGCGGATATACTGTCCTTTTGCAGCCGCAGGTTTGGCTTTTATAATAGCACCAATAAGAGTTCTGTAGTTCTCAGCAAGCTTTTCAGCGCCGAAGGAAGCTTTTCCAAAGGTAACATGGATAATGTTGGTCTTGTCCAGACGGTACTCAACTTTACCGGCTTTGATGTCGGCAATAGCCTGAGTAAGGTTCATGGTAACAGTGCCGGACTTGGGGTTGGGCATCAGGCCCTTCGGACCAAGCACACGGCCGAGACGTCCGACAACGCCCATCATATCGGGAGTTGCGACGACTACATCGAAATCAAACCAGTTTTCCTTCTGGATTTTCTGGACGAGCTCCTCGGCTCCGACAAAATCAGCGCCGGCTGCTTCCGCTTCCTTGGCTTTGTCTCCCTTGGCAAAGACAAGAACGCGAACAGATTTACCGGTTCCGTTCGGAAGAACAACAGCGCCGCGAACCTGCTGATCAGCATGACGGCCATCAACGCCCAGTTTAATATGAGCTTCGATGGTTTCATCAAACTTAGCAGAAGCGGTATTCAGTACAGTCTCGATCGCCTCAACAGGACCGAGCTGCTGCTGTTTGTCGAACTTGCCGGCTGCTTCCTGATATCTTCTACTTCTTTTCATCTTGTAAACCTCCATGTGGTAATAACGGGGGGATGCTCCCTCCCACAACGATCACTAGCTAAGACGGCAGCGGATCCGTCTTTTCAGCCTCTCTCGTTATTCTTCTACTTTAACACCCATGCTGCGTGCAGTACCGGCGATCATTTTCATCGCAGTTTCAACGGATGCAGCATTCAGATCTTTCAGCTTCAGCTTGGCAATCTCTTCTACCTGAGCCTTGCTGATTGTTGCAACCTTATTTGCCTTGGGGCTGCCTGAACCGGATTCGATTCCGCAAGCCTTTTTGATCAGAACCGCAGCGGGGGGAGTCTTTGTCACAAAAGTGAAGCTCTTATCCGCATAGACGGTGATGATGACAGGAATGATCATTCCTGCTTCGTTAGCAGTACGCGCATTGAATTCCTTGGTAAACGCAGGAATATTAACGCCGTGCTGACCAAGCGCAGGACCTACCGGAGGAGCAGGAGTTGCTTTGCCTGCCGGGATCTGCAGCTTGATATATCCTGTAATTTTCTTTGCCATTCTCTTTTACACCTCCATGGTTGAATGAAAACCTTAAATCTTTTTAATATGTTCGAAACTGATTTCGACTGGCGTTTCACGTCCAAAAATGGACAATGCCACAACAACGATGCCGTCCTGAGGTCTGATCTCGGTGACTTCACCGACTGATCCCTCAAACGGACCGTCCATGATCTGCACACTTTCGCCCAATTCCACATCAATCTTGAACTGTGCCGAACTGATTCCCAGTTTTCTGACTTCTTCGTCAGACAGCGCTACCGGCTTGGATCCGGGCCCAACAAAGCCTGTCACACCGCGGGTATTGCGAACAACATACCATGTATCGTCATCCATGACCATGTTAATCAGCACATAGCCGGGAAATACCTTCCTCTGCACAACGACCTGTCTGCCGTTCTTTTCTTCCACACTGTCTTCCAGCGGGACTTCCACCTCCAGAATACGATCCTGCATACCTCGGTTGAGAACCGTTTTCTGAATGCTGTCTTTTACCTTATTCTCGTAACCCGAGTAAGTGTGGACAACATACCACTTAGCTTCATCTGCCATAAGAACTCATCCTTTACAAAACTTATAGGAAAATATCTTCCAGTCCGCGCATAATCCAGTTGAAGAACAGATCGTAAAGAGCGATAACTGCTGACATGATCGCACACACAGCCAGTGTGATGGCAGTCTTCTTGACTACTTCTTTACGGCCAGGCCATGTGATTTTTTTGAACTCGCCGCGGAGTTCTTTAAAGCTGATCATCTGGTCTCCTTATGGACAGTATGCTTGTGACAGAAACGGCAGTATTTTTTGGTTTCCATCCGATCGGGGTGTTTCTTTTTGTCTTTCGTGGTGTTGTAATTCCGCTGTTTACAATCTGTGCACTCGAGAGTGATTCTGGTTCGCACGATTTCCACCTCCATTGGTTAGATTCTTGCTTTCACTAAAGCAGGGAACTTCACTGCTGCAAAGTGACAGGGAAATCAAATTGCACACAAAAAAAGAACCCTACCGAGTTAGCTTTTCGAGTCTACCACAGGTCGGGTTCTTTGTCAAGTATTATCTTCATATTCTGTGCAAAAAGCGAGGGTATGTATTTCAGGCGCCGCCATAAGCGCCGTTTCATCCATGAATTGCCCGCCGGCATTCGCCAAACCGGCCTCAAAAGGAGAAAGGAGCGCCTGCCGGCACTTTTCCAGGGTGGTTCCCGTGGTGGCAATATCATCCACGATCAGGATTTTCCCCGGGATGCTGCCGGAATTCAGCATTTCCAGGTACCGCGCGCTGCAGTCAAAAGCGCCCGAAAGCATACGGACCCGTTCATTCTTGTCGAGGCCCTTCAGCGCCTTGGTATCTTTCTTTCTCACCAGAAGATCCTCAAACCTCGTATCAAGGAGCGCGCACAGGCCTTCCGTCAACAGGGCCGCCTGATTGTAGCCGCGGCTTTTCATTCGCTGCGGACTGATGGGAACAGGGCAAAGAACATCGAAGGATCGGAGATAATCCCTCATCTTTTCATCTTCCAGCATCAAGGCCGCAAAATAACGCCCATAGCTTTTTCTTCCATTATATTTCAGATCAAATACAGCTCTTCTGAGATTTCCTTCATATAAAAAGCAGGCAGCTGCCCGATCAGGCGATGCATACTTGATTCTGTAGGGCTCTGCGCTGCAGGATGGGCAAAGCCCCATCCCGGAATATCGCAAAAGCGCCTGGTTATCCTCCGGATCGATAAGATCTCTGCACATGAAGCATCGTTTCGGGTAGAAAAGATTGACTGCGCGCTTTCCGATGCCTGAACGATCAGGATTCTTTTTCTGTAAGCTCATGAAGAATTCTCTGGATCTCCTGCTCCTGCATGCTGCTCTCCGCCAGCCTTTGGGTCAATGAAGAAAACCGAACGGTCTGCCGATCGTTTTCGATCATCCTGACAATACTCTGATATTTACCGATAATCACGACATATTTTCTGGCTCTGGTAACGCCGGTATAGAGGAGGTTTCTGGTAAACAGAATATCCGGTCCTTCAAAAACAGGAATGACAATCACCGGCGATTCCGTTCCCTGGGCTTTATGGATGGTTATGGCGTAGGCCAGCTCCAGCTGCGAAAGAGAAGACAAATCATACAGCACATGCCGGGAGCCATCAAACAGCACTTCAACGCCTTTTTCGCTGATGGATTTAATTCTTCCCACGTCGCCGTTAAAGACGCCCTTCCCCTCATCCAGGGCATATCCATACTTATTGCGGACAGACCATTCCAGTTCATAATTGTTCTTGGTCTGAATAACCTTATCCCCTTCCCGGAAGGTATAAAGCCCGCTTTTCAGCATCTTTTTCTTTTTTTGCGCCGGGTTGAGCGCATCCTGCAGCCGTTCATTCAGGCTGTAAACGCCCAGAGGGCCTTTTTTCATGGGAGACAGCACCTGAATATCATCGATGCTGGAAACATGGGCGAACCGGGGAAACCGGTCTTTTACCACGTCCAGCGTCGTCTGCAGAATATCCTCCGCTTTTGTCCGCTTCATGAGGAAAAAATCCGTATGCTTCTGAGAAGGCGGAATGAGAAGCATTTGCCCCTGGTTAATCCGGTGCGCATTAACCACAATATCGCTCTGCTGCGCCTGACGGTATATATGCTCCAGATATTTAACGGGGATAAGGCCGCTGAGGATCATGTCTTTTAATACATTTCCCGGTCCTACCGAAGGAAGCTGATCCTTGTCTCCCAGCATCACCAGCCTGGCTCCCTCCGGCACCGCCTTAAGCAGATGGCTCATCAGCAGCACATCGATCATGGAGGCTTCGTCAACAATCACAACATCCGCTTCAAGGGGATTCGTCTCATTTCTTGCAAACTGCTGCCGTTCTCCGTCTTCAAAAGAAGCCGTCTGGATTTCCAGCATCCGATGGATGGTTCTGGCATCCCATTCACAGGCTTCATTCATCCGTTTGGCAGCCCTGCCGGTGGGAGCGGCCAGAAGCACCTTAGAGTGACTGTCCGTCAGCACATCCAGCAGAATCCGGATAATGGTAGTTTTGCCGGTTCCCGGTCCGCCGGTAATAATAGACACTCCGGAGGTTAAAGCCATAAAAAGAGCTTCCCGCTGGTCATCGGACAAAGTCAGATGCCGCCTTTTCTCGGCAGCCGAAATCCGCTCTTCCAGCCGTTCCTTGTTCCCTCTTTCTATTTCTCCTTCCCACAGCGCCTTTAGCGCAATCAGTTTTCGGGCGCAGGTAAGTTCCGCCTGATAGTACATGGACAGAAAAATCCGATCCTGGCCTTCTTCATGCTTTTGAAAAATCAGACCGTCCACCTGTGCTTTAGCCAGGGCATCATCAATGATATCCCCTTCAAATCCGATCAGCCGGTAGATCCGGTCCATCAGTTCCTTTTCAGGCAGATAGGTGTGGCCCTCCTGGGCCGCCTCCAGCAGCACATACCGGATGGCCCCGCGGATCCTCCCGGGACTGTCAGGCTCAAGCCCGCTTTTTTGAGCAATTTCATCCGCTTTATAAAAACCGATCCCCTGCACCTTTTCCGCCAGCAGATAGGGATTGCTTTTAACGGTCTGTATGGTTTTCGCTCCAAAAACCTGATAGACCTTCATGGCCATCTTAGGCGTCAGCCCCATCTCCTGCAGCAGGATCATTGCCTGCCTGGAGGCCGTTTTTTCGGCAAACTGTTCTCCGATCAGCGCCGCCTTTTGAGCGCTTATCCCTTTAATTTCCGCCAGCCGTTCCGGCTCCTGCTCCAAAATGAAAAAGGTTTTTTCCTTAAATTTTTCAGTGATCCGGTGGGCCAGGGATTCTCCGACTCCCTTGATAATCCCTGATCCAAGATAACGCTGCATTTTTTCCACGTCATCCGGCAGAGACCTGATATATGTTTCTACCTCCAGCTGGTCTCCGTAGGTGGAATGATTTCTGATCCGTCCGAAAGCCTCAATCCGTTCTCCCACTTCCACATCCGGCATTATCCCGACAATGGTCTGAAGGTCTCCCTCGTCTGTTTCAATCTCCAGCACCTGATAGCCGGTATCTTCGTTGGAGAAAATACTGTCCCAAACAAAGCCGCAGACTTTTTCCTCCGGCGCCGAAGGCAGTTTCGTATCTGTCATCTTGTATTCTTTCTGCTGAAAATGGATTTTTTCCCGTTCAGACTGTCCACAAACCGGCCGGTTCCTATAGCCACCGATAAAACCGCATCCTCCGCCACAAAGGTATCCATGCCGGTTTTGGCAGCAATCACCCGGTCCAGCCCGCGCAGCAGAGAGCCGCCGCCGGTCATCAGTATACCGCGGCTGGCAATATCAGAGGACAGCTGGGGCGGCGTTTTCTCCAGCACGCCCATGACTGCATCCGAGAGCTGTTCAACCGACTCGGAAAGAGTATCGCAGATTTCTCCGCCGGTTACGGAAACTTTAAAGGGAAGCCCGCTGATGGCATGCCGTCCCATGACCTCCATCTGACGGCTGATCTCTCCATGATCGGCCTGTCCGATTTCTATCTTAATCTGCTCCGCTGTTTTCTGCCCGATGTGCAGCGAATACTTTTTCTTCATATAGGCGATAATATCCCGGTCAAAGTTGTTGCCGGCTATGCGGATCGAATCGCTGACAATGGTTTTTCCCATAGAGATCACGGCTATATCCGTCGTACCGCCTCCTACGTCCACCACCATGCAGCCGCCGGGTTTCTCCACATCAATCCCGGCGCCAAGGGCAGCGGCCAGCGGCTCCTCGATCAGATGAACGCTTCTGGCCCCTACCTGCTCCAGCGTTTTCACGATGGCCATCCGCTCAACCTGCGTAATGCTGCAGGGCGTGCAGACGGCAACAACGGGACGGAAGAAGGGCCTTCCCACCGCTTTCTGCATATAATAGCGAAGCATTTTTTCACAGTACGTATAGTCCGAGATAACGCCGCCCTCCAAAGGGAAAATCGTCTCCAGGTTGGCGGGGGTACGTCCAACCATCCTCGACGCCTCTTCGCCAACAGCTTCTACCGTGATCATTTCGCCTTTTCTGACAGCCACAACGGAAGGTTCCTTTAATACGATTCCCTTCCCTTTCACATAGACCAGAACCGATGAGGTTCCCAGATCAATTCCCACATTTGTTGTAAACAGCAAACTCAAGCTCCTTTTTCCACGCGCTTCTTTGTTTTTGTAAGCACACACTGATAAGCAGGATACATCTGCCTGATGGCATCTTCAGCCTCTTTAGCCGTATCAAAGTCCTGGTAAATGGCGAATACCGTAGGCCCGGATCCGGTCATCATAGCCCCGCGCGCTCCGCAGCGAAGCATGGAGGCTTTAATCTCTTCAATAATCGGGTGAGACAAGATGGCTGCCTTTTCCAGATGATTCATCATTAACGAAGACATGCGTTCTGCGTCCATGTCTTCCAGAGAAGGCATAGGCTTTGATAAATCCGGCCCGTCTTCAGCCGTCTGAGGGTCAAACATGCGGTAAGATTCCGGTGTGGAAATGCCAAAATCCGGTTTCACAAGCAGAACCGGCATTTCCCTGATATCCGGACAGGGTTTAATCACCTCTCCTCTTCCACAGGCAATCGCGGTCCCTCCGGTAAAGAAGAAGGGAATATCCGATCCGAGCAAAGCGCCCAGTTTTTCCTTCTCTTCCAGGGAAAGAGAAAGATTATACAGACGATTCATTCCCTCAATGACTGCTGCGGCATCTGAGCTTCCGCCTCCCATACCCGCGGCGATGGGAATTCTTTTTTCGATCTCAATACAAACAGGAGGAAGCCGGAATTGCTTTCTCATCAAATCCGCCGCCTTACAGGCAAGATTGTCTTTTCCTGAAAGCTCCGAAATGCTGCAGCGGCAAATATTGTCTGCATGCGCCTCGCTAAGCGGGGTAAGCCGGATGGTGTCCGCAAGCTCCACCTCCTGCATCAGCATGGATACCTCATGAAATCCATCCGGCCTGAGATTTCCAACTTCCAGTATCAGATTGATTTTTCCATGTGCTTCTATGAATAGGCTTTCCATATACCTTGTGGGGCTACCTTTCTTTTAAAAGAGCTGATCTAAAAACATCGTAACTGTTCAGGCGCTTTGTTCCTGAACAGTTACGAAAGATCAGCTCTTTTCATATTGGATTTATGACTTGTGCCGTTCCCGTCACTCCGGCAGGGCAGCAGCCTGCAGTTTCTCCGCCAGCTGAGCGGCTTCTTCTTCGCTGTCTGCCTTTACGCCGAAATAGAATTTAATCTTAGGTTCGGTTCCGGATGGACGCGCGCAGAACCAGCAGTTATTCTCCAGCGTAAAGCGCAGCACATTGCTCTTCGGCAGGCCATCGATGCCGGAGGAATAATCCTTAACCTCCAGGACCTTCAGCCCGGCATAGCTCTCTTTCGGATGCTGTCTAAGCTCTTCCATCAGGCTGCGGATTTTTTCTACGCCTTCAATTCCCTCAAAGGTCAGAGAAACCAATGTTTCTTTAAAATAGCCATATTTCTGATACAGCTGCTCCAGCGCGTCCACAAGGGTAAGACCTTTTGCCTTGTAGATCGCCGCCATCTCGCTGATCAAAAGAGCTGCGCTGACGGAGTCCTTGTCTCTGGCATAGGTGCCGCAAAGCGCGCCAAAGCTCTCTTCAAATCCGAACAGATATCTGCCGCTGCCGCTCTGCTCGGAAAGGGTGATCTGCTGTCCGATATATTTAAAGCCGGTCAAAACCTCCCGAAGCTCTATGCCGTACGCCTGCGTGATCGGTCTTGCCATTTCCGTAGAAACAATTGTCTTGACAACAAACTCATCCCCCTTAAGGGTGCCTGTTTTCTTTCTGGCTTCCAGCATATAGGCCAGGAGAAGGCATCCGGTCATGTTGCCGTTGAAAAGACGGAATCCGTCAGCCGTCTTTACCATAACGCCCATGCGGTCTGCATCCGGATCGGTCGCAATCAGAATATCGCCGCCGATCTCTTCGCAGAGCTTCATGCCGGGTTCGAAAACGGAAGGAACCTCCGGATTCGGATAGGGGCAGGTCGGGAAATCTCCGTCTGGTTCAGCCTGAGAGGGAACCACATGCACCTGTGAGAAGCCTGCCTCCTGAAGCGCGCGGGTAACCGGCATCCGGCCGGCGCCGTGCAGCGGAGTGTAAATAATCTTCAAATCGCCGCCATATTGCTTCACCGCTTCTTTGTCGATCAGGCAGTCGGTGGTTGCTGCAATAAAACGCGCATCAATCTCGGCTCCGATTTCAATATAAAGGCCGGCTTTTTCAGCTTCCTCTCTCGGCATCACCTTGACGCCGTCAAACAGATCAACCTTATCGACTTCTTCGATAATCTCACTGTCCATTGGAGGCGGCACCTGACAGCCGTCCTCCCAGTAGGCTTTGTATCCATTATACTTGGAAGGGTTATGACTGGCCGTAAGCACCACGCCGCCTTTGCATCCAAGATACCGGATGGCAAAGGAAAGCTCAGGGGTTGGACGCAGCGATTCAAATACATAGGCCTTCATGCCGTTTCCATTGGCGACGGCAGCGGTTTCTCTGGCAAAAATGTCTGATTTATGTCTGGAATCATAGGCAATGGCGATTCCCTTTTCTCTGGCAGCGGGATCTTTCTTGATGAGATAATTCACCAGACCCTGTGTAGCCCGGCGCACGGTATAGACATTCATCCGGTTGGTTCCGGCAGCGATCACGCCCCGAAGTCCTCCTGTGCCGAATTCCAGATCCCTGTAAAACCGTTCTTCGATCTCCTTGGGATCGTCTGCGATCAGCCGAAGCTCTTCTTTCGTTTCTTCATCGATTGCTGAATTATCCAGCCACTGTTGGTATCTTTCCAAATAATCAGACACTTTTCTCTCCTTTCTGAATCAGATCCGTTTTATTCTCCGGTCTGTTCTTGCTGCTGCGTCTCCTCATTTGAAGGAGATTCTTCAGGGGTTTGTGTTTCAGGCTCGGAAGGGGTTTCCTCAACGGGCTGCGATTCGACAGGCTGCGATTCCACCGGTTGTGATTCTACCGGCTGCGATTCCACAGGCTGTGACTCTACCGGCTGTGATTCCACAGGCTGTGACTCTGCAGGCTGTGATTCCACAGGCTGCGACTCTACCGGCTGTGACTCTACCGGTGCAACTGAGCTTTCTTCCACAGGCGCGCTGGATTCGGAGCTTTCTTCCTTAGGCAGTTCAACCATGTAGAAAATCACCTCCACGGTACCGGAATCCTTGTCCAGATTCAGATTACGGTACTGGGCTTCATAGCCTTCCAGATAAGCGGTCAGGTCATACTGGCCAAAATCAAGTTCCAGAGAAAGGCCGGAGGATCCGATACTGTTCTCGTAAACGCCGTTAATGTACAAAGTAGCGCCGGCCGGAACGGAGGAAACCACAACCTTGACCATCTGTTTCTTCAAAGAAGCCGAAACCTGCTGATAAGGCTGGGAAACCTTAAACTCCGTATTTACTTCCGTATAGCCGTCAGCCTTGAATGTGGCTTTATAATCACCATATTCGAAATCGATTTCCTGCCCGGTCGCGTAGGTGCGTCCGTCAACGGTGACGATTACGTTCACGCCTTCGGGAACCGTACAGTCAAAGACAACCTTGCCCTTCTTCGCTTCCAGGTTGGGAAGTCTCAGCTTGTTGTCCTGACCGGCTGTTACAAAGCTCTTTCCGGTATAAACCTTTTCTCCATCCAGGGTCACCGTGACCTCCAAAGAGCCCTCCGGAACCTCCGTTTTCAGGGTGGTATCCGTAATCTTCAGCTCGATTTTGTCGGCTCCGGCAGGAACCAGCTCCACGGTCGCGCCCTCATAGTCTTTCAGGTTTTCCATAATAAAGGTGCCTGCGGCAGCTGAAATGCGGATGGTATAAATATGGTCTCCAACGACTTCCGCATCAAAAACGGTGGTCTTCGTGACCTTTTCTTTATCGTATGGTTTGCCCTGATAAAGGATCACGGTCTGATCGTCCAGCTTGTAAATCTGATCTTTATAGGAAATCTGAGAAACCTGTGACAGATTGACATTATCAATGTCCTTCAGAACCGTTTTCTTGCCGGCGGCAACGATCTTTGTGGGCGCATTGCTGTTTTGCGCATCATATGTCAGATCAATAATATCGCCGACCTTCAGCGATGAAAAGCCGACAGACTGGGCTGCCTGCGCAGAAACGGTAAAGCTCTTTTCAACCCTGGTCTGGGCATTGTAAACCAGGAAGGTGCCCGATTCCTGATCAATCCGGGTAACGACGCCGCTCAGTGTCTGCAGATCCTGCTTAACGGAGCTTTCAGAAACCGGCATGCTTTGGACAGAGGATTCTCCTTTTCCAGGATTTGTATTTTCTGTCAGCAGCAGAACTACAATCAGCGCCAGCAGAATCAAAATCACAGCGCCCAGGCTGCCATAAAGGATCCACTGTTTTTTCCTTGCAGCCTTTTCTTCCTCTTCCTCCTCTTCCTCCAAACGGCGGGCCATTTCCCTTTTCTGGCGGTTTTCTTCAGCGTTCTTTCTGGACACTTTGCCGGAGCCGGAAGATCTTTTGGGCTCTTTGCGCCCCTCTTGTCCGGGGGTTTCAGGATTCACTGCCGCAGCGGGCTCCGGCGAGACCGGATTCTGCAAGGGCGCCTCCGGCTGATAGGTGGTATCCTGCGCATCATAGTCGTAGTCGTAGGGGCCATTATAGGCATCAAATCCAGGCTTTGTCGCGCCATCCGTCCCTTGAAGAGGCGCATCTTCCGAAGGCATTTCCGGAGCAGCCGGAGCGGCCGGAACCTCGAAAGACGGCTCCGGCTGGATCAGCGCCGCTTTTTCGAAAGCAGCTTCCGGTTCCAGCGAGGTCAAATGGACGCCGGATGAAGCCCCATTCTCCTGGGCATTTTCTTTCATAAAATCATCCATGGCAGGAAGATCCACTTCCTCCTGAGAAGGCGATCTTCTGGAAATATTCTTTTTAACCTCATAAGAATCCGAGCTGACCCTGTTTCTTGCCTGGTATTTTGCTTTAGCCAGCGCATTCTTAGACTCAGCTTCTTCAACTTCTTTTTCTTTTTCGTAGAAGAGCGCATCCAGATCCCACTCTTCTATTTCTCTTCGTCTTTTATCGTCCGAACTACCCATTGACTCTCCTCGATCTTGTATTTTATTTCTTATTAATTATACCAGTGCTGATGCAAAAGTTCAATCAGGCACCGGGGATCATTTTTAGCGGGATCCTCTATCACCTGCTGCAGCAGATATTGAAGCGCCTCTCCCACAGCCTTTCCCTGTCCGATTCCCTGACGGATCAGATCCTTTCCGGTAACGCTCAGTTCCTTAAGGGTTACCGGCGCTTCCCTCTCCTGACGCCACAGCGCAAGGGTTCTTTCATAAGCCTCATGGCTTATAAGCCCAACCCCTTTTTTTACCTGCAGCAAAAAAGGGACCTTTTCTTTGCCGATCAGCGCCATTAAATGACGCATGCTCACGCCATCCTCCGGCAGGGGATCCTTTAGATGCGCAATCAGAAGGGTCACTGCATTCCTCGTATCGTTATCCGATTTAAGTTCCTTCAGCACCTTCCCGGCTTCATTTTCTCCCAGGTCGGACATAAGCACCGCTAAACGCACCATCAGATCTTTTTCGGTATTCTCCAGGGCGCTGATTTTCAGTTTCTGCCCATCCTGCAGCCCTTGCGCCATATATGGGCACAGCCCCAGGTCAACGGCCTGCTCCAGAACAGATGGATGATCCGACATTAAGGTCTTTTTTAATTCCTCAAAAATCCGCTCTTTGCTCACATACCGAAGCGTAGGCGAAAGCGCCCGGATGGCATCCCTGGTCTTATCTTCAATGGTAAATCCAAGTCTTGCCGCAAAACGGACAGCCCGAAGCATCCGAAGGGCATCCTCATCAAAGCGTTCATAGGGATCTCCGACGCACCGGATTAAACGGTTCTCCAGGTCTTCTCTTCCGCCGAATGGATCAATCAGTCTCTCCGACTCCGGGTGAAACGCCATGGCGTTGATGGTAAAATCTCTCCTGGAAAGATCCTCTTCCAGGCTGAGGGTATAGGAAACATGATCCGGTCTGCGATGATCGCTGTAGCCATCCTCAGTCCGGAAGGTGGTTACCTCATAGCCTGTTCCATGCAGAAGAACCGTGATCGTTCCATGTTCAATGCCCGTATCAAAGGTTTTCGCAAAGAGCGCCTTCACCTGCCAGGGTTTGGCTGAGGTAGTAATATCCACATCTTTAGCCGGCAGCAAAAGCAACGCATCCCTGACGCATCCTCCTACTGCATAGGCTTCAAATCCGGCCTCTTCCAATGTGCGGATAATGAATATGGTATCTTCCAGGGTCGGTCCGGATTCCTTCTTGCCTTTTTGAGCCACTTGCTTCCCGCCTTTATTCTGCTTTCGCCATTCGGTAGTAACGATCGACAATCTCTTCCATCTGGGGAAGCTTCTTTTCCATATCGGCCACAAGTTTAAACTGCGTCCTGGCTCTTACCAGGTTATGCTCCGGGTAGGCGGTTTTAAAATACACATCGCCGTTCAGATAGTCCCCCAGGAAGCGGATGCCCGTCTCAAAGGTAATCACGATGGATCCTATAGACAGACTTTTGGCTTCAGCCTCCGTCAGGGTATTGCCAACGGCCTTCATGTAGCCTCTGGTGTAGGCTTCAAACAGATCCAGCCGCATGAATACTTTGGAAAGATCCTTTTCATCCTCTTCTGCGCTGGAGGCGCCAAAGCGGATGCTGTCGCCAAAGTCGTAGGCGCAGGCGCCGGGCATAACGGTATCCAGATCAACGATGCAAATCGGCTGATCTGTTTCGTCATCCATTAAGATATTGTTGATTTTTGTATCATTGTGGGTAACGCGCAGCGGCAGAAGTCCTTCATCCAGCTGTTTAACCAGGCACTCAGCCAGGTCCTTGCGCGCAAGGGCAAAAGCGATTTCGTCCTGGCAGGTATCAGCCCGTCCGGAACGATTAGCCTCTACTTCGCTCTCAAAGGTTGCGAACCGGACTTTTGTATTGTGGAAGTTCTTAATCACTTCTCCCAGTTCGTCCGCAGGAAAATCAGCCAGATCCGCCATAAAGGAACCGAATGCATAGCCTGTAGATTCAAACTGCGCCTCGGATGTGCACAGGTCATAAGACCGGGTATGCTCAATCAGATCCTCCAGTCTCCAGCAGTTGCCTTCTTCATCCTGATAGTAGCTTTTGCCATCCACTGTCCGGTAGAAGCGCAGGGTTTCCCTTTCAGGATCTCCACCGCGTTTTTCAATGATGTTTTTCAGATGCTTAACGACTTTGAATCCATTTTCCATCAGAATATCCGGATCCGGAAACACCGTGGTGTTCAGTCTCTGCAGGATATAACCCTTTTTTTCACCATCTTTGTTTACCATGATTTTCATGGTGTCGTTGATATGACCCGATCCGAAAGGCGATGCGCTTTCAACCGTTCCCTCTATGCCGAATTCTGCGATGATTTTCTGAAAATCCATATTTTCACCTCACATATAAATACAATCTAAAATTAAGGACATTTTGCAATATTATAGCATTATTTAATTACCTTGACAAGTTCTTGCAAAACAAGGAAAGTTCTTCTATAATCAACAAAAATCATGAAAAATGCTGCAAGGAGATAGCTCATGAGATCACCTGTCCTCTCAAACCCTCATACCCACACGCAGTTTTGCGACGCCTCATCCTCTGCAGAGGAAATGGTTTTATCCGCCATTGCCCATGGGTTTCACACCCTTGGTTTTTCTTCACACTCCTACTACCCGCCGGACACCGACTGGTGCCTTTCAAAAGAAGGGATTCCGCTGTATATCGATGAGGTTCACCGCCTCCAGGCGCTCTACAGCGCCAGGATTAAAATCCGTCTGGGACTGGAGCTGGACTACTATTCTCTTGGACACATGGACCTTTCCCCTTATGAATATCTCATCGGCAGCGTCCACGACTACCTGGATCCCGTTTCCGGCAAGCTCTACACCTATGACTATACCGTTGATCTCTTTAAGGAGATGCTGGATGAGGCCTTTCATGGTGATCCCATCCTTCTCGCGAAAACCTATTACCGGGATCTGGTCCGCCTGATGCAGGAACAGAAGCCGCTCATTCTCGGGCACTTTGACCTGATCACCAAATTCAACGAAACGCTGCACCTGTTCAGCCTTTCCAATCCGGTCTACCGCAGTCTCTCTTCGGAGGCCCTTCTGGCCTGCTGCGAATCCGGCTGCACGGTGGTGGAGGTTAACACCGGCGGGATCATCCGGGGCTATAAAAAAACGCCCTATCCTGATCCATATTATCTGAAGCTGCTTCTGGAGCACCACATTCCCGTCATGCTGTCTTCCGACTGTCACGAAGCCTCTGCCATAGCCGGCGGCTTTGATCAGATGGCATCGCTCTTAGCGGAAATCGGCTTCAAGTCCGTTCTTGAGCTTGGCCCGGATAACCTTCTCATTGAAACACCCCTCGGCTCTTAACCACTTTTGAAAGAGCCGGGGAAAATCCTGCTTTAGGCTGTCTCGATATGCTCCAGGATGAGCTCGTAAACCTCTTCCCGCTTTGTTTCGTTTAAAATCTCGTGCCGCATGCCCGGAAGAAGCCGGGCATAGACCTTGGCATATCCCAGATTTTTCATAAAGTCCACGGCGTCCATCCAGCCCTTTTCTCCGCCGCGGCAGGGATCATCCGCTCCGGAAATAAACAGAATAGGAAGCTCCTGATGGGAGCCCTGGTAAGCGCTGGTCTGATAGCATTTTTTGACCATAGTAAGCAGCGCCTTATAACCGTTGATGGTAAAATTAAAACCGCAGAGGGGATCCTCCTCGTAAGCCCTTACATTCTCTTCGTTGACGGAAAGCCAGGCAAAAGGCGAGGCTGCATCGGGAAAAGCCTTATTGTATGACCCGAAGGCCATCTGGTTCATAAAAGGACTCCTGTAACGCTCTCCCTTAAAGGCTCCAATCAGAGAAGCCAGTTTAACCCCGACTCCGGCAGCTGCATTTGGTCCGACGCATCCGCTGATGGTTAACGATTCAATGGCTGTATCATGCTTTTGCAGATAAATCCTCACGATCAGGGACCCCATGCTGTGACCGAAGAGATGCACCGGCAGGTGGTATTTGGCTTTTGCGTACCCCACCATCTGCGCCACATCCAGGACAATCCCGTCTTCGCCTCTATTGTACAGGTAACCAAGATCATCTTCTGAAAGCACGCTTTTTCCATGGCCGCGGTGATCATGGATCAGACAAGTGTATCCGTTTTCAGCCATGAACTTCATAAAAGGCAGGTATCGTTCTTTATGCTCGGCCATTCCATGGACCAGGACAAGAACGCCCTTGGGCTGCACTTTGTTTCCTTCCTGATCAGTCCTTGTGCTTTCTACCGCCAGCGCTGACAGCTTTAATCTGTCATAACCCGAGGTCAGTTCAAATTCTTTCACCTGCCAGTTTGCGCTTTTCTGGTTTTGAATTTCTGACATACCTGTTTCCTCCTCATTTAGTTATCGGCCAATTTCCATCATAATGAAAAAAGGAAAAGAAGTCAATCCTTCTTTTCCTTTTCGTTTTTCGTTTAAAACCGGCATCCGGCGTCTATTACAGATACCACTCCGGATCCTGGGAGCTTCCGCCCACATGAACCTCCAGGTGCAGATGGGGACCGGTGGAATCGCCGGTGGAACCGACATATCCGATTACCTGTCCTCTCTCCACATAATCGCCGACGCCTACCGCAAAGCCGGACTGATGGCCGTACCAGGTAGTCATGCCATTGCCATGATCAATAACAATCAGGTTTCCGTAACCGCCATAGTATTCGGCAATAATAACCGTGCCGCTGTCACAGGCATAAATGGGGGAACCGTAGCCGGCGCCCAGGTCCAGTCCGCTATGGAAACGTTCATCTCCATAGATCGGATGAATATGCCAGCCGTAAAGGGAAGTCGCCAGATACGAGCCGACCGGCCAGGTAAGCTCGCCCGAACCAATTCCCGGCCAGGTGCTCCAGCAGTCGATGTCCGCCATATAACGTCCGGTGGAATCGTAATAGGTCCACTCGGACTGGCCGTCATCAGGCACTTCATAGCTGACATCCTCTTGCTGAGTCTCTTCTTCCGTATAGGACTCCTCGCTTTCGCCTTCTGTGGTTTCCTGAGACGTTTCTTCGTAGGTTTCCGACTCGGTGGTTTGGGTTTCTTCTACCGTCTCGGAAGGCGTTTCTGTTTCCTGAGAAGTTTCCTCGCCCTCTCCGGTCTCTTCGGCGGGCGCTTCACTGGTTTCGGCAGGGGCTTCATCCTGCACGGTCTCCTGAGGCGTCTGCTGCACCTGCTGAGGCTGGGAGGCGCGTCTTGCAGCGGCTGCTGCCTGCTGGGCAGCTAAAGCCTGCTGGTAATAAATATTGTCGATCTCTCCCTGGATCTCGGCGATTCTCGCTTCGATGGCAGCTCTTTCTTCTTCCTGTCTCTGACGCAGCAGCTCCAGGGCAAGCTCATCTTCTTTCAGGGAATCATACTGAGCCTGTTTGTCGTCCAGAAGCGCTTGCAGCTCAGCCTGTTTCTGAAGCTGCTCGGCCTGATCCTGCTCCAGCTTGGCCTGCGTATCTTCGATGGTCGCTTTGGCGGTTTCGATGGTAACTTTGCAATCGTTCAGGTGTTCCATGATATTGTTATCATATTCCACCATCTCGCTGATATACTCGTAGCGGCTGAAAAAGTCTGCAATGCTGCCCGCATCCAAAAGGATCTCCAGGTAGGTTACCCTGTCATTTTCATACATCATCTGAATACGGCCCTTTAAAGCCTGGTAATAGACGTGCATGTCCTCCTGGGCGCTCTTCAATTCGGCCTCCGTTGTTTCAAGCAAAGCCGTATTGTCCGCAATCTGCTGATTCAAGCTGATGAGCCGTTCTCCGACGGTGTCCATCCTGCCGTTAATGGCATCGATTTCCTTCATCGCCGCATCCAGCTTTTCCTGCGCCTGCGCAATCTCTTCGTCCGTGGCGTTGGCAAGAGCCTCCTGTTCGGAGGCTTCTTCTTCAAGCTCTTCTTTTTCCGACTCAAGATCTCCCAGTTCGTCTGCCAGCGCAGGCAGCACCGCTCCAGCCAGAAGGGCCAGCGCCAATATAACGGCGAGAACCATCGTCAGAACCCGTTTTGTTTTGAATGTCATATGGTCACCTTCTTTCAAATATCTCTCTGTTACCTGATATTAAAAGATTTCTTAAACCTTCAAATGCTTTCTCAGAGAAATCAAGCTGCCTGTTGCGCCTACGCCTACAGAAAGAATCAGGAACAGCGGAATCAGTCCCTGCATAATATCCCAGACGCTCATAAACTCAAACAGGGAAGAAATGGCGGCAAACCGGCTTTC
Source organism: Bacillota bacterium (assembly GCA_017634575.1). Taxonomy (GTDB): domain Bacteria; phylum Bacillota; class Clostridia; order Lachnospirales; family Bianqueaceae; genus RUG760. The sequence goes on along the minus strand of JAGBND010000075.1, from coordinate 47,944 downwards.
CACCACCTTGATCAGTCCATCGTACCCCAGATAGATCAGCGCAGTGGGGATAATAGCGCCAAGAATGCCGATCAGGATACCCTCGATCAGGAACGGCAGACGGACAAAGGCATCCGTCGCGCCGATATATTTCATAATGTTGATTTCTTTTTTACGAATATAAACGGAAAGCTTGATGGTGTTGGTAATCAGCAAAAGTGCAATGAAGATCAGAAAACCGATCAGCGCAACGCCCACATAGGTTACCAGAGCAGCAAAGGAAGAAAGCGCTCTGGAAGCATTCTGTGAATAGCTGACCTTCCTCACATAAGGCGAATTGTTCAGGAAGGCAACGATGCCCGCCTGGTCGCCCGCTTCCTTCGGATATATTTCGATATTGGCGGAATTCTTCAAGGGGTTATCGTTGTTCAAATCATCCATCAGCATATCGCTGATTTCGTATCCGCCCAGCATATCGTTTTTAAAGATTTCCCAGGCCTCATCCGCTGAAACGTAACGGTAGTCTCCAATATCGTCCCTGGCGGCAAGCTGGTTTTCCATTTCCTGGATTTCTGCTTCGGAAATGCCGGGCTTCAGCCAGGCAACCATGCCCAGAGTTCCGTTCATGCTGTCTGCAAAGCCGCGGACATTAATGACGAGACAATAGACAATTCCCAAAATAATCAGACAAGCGGTGATGGTGCCGATGGAAGCCAGCGACATCAGGCCGTTTCTGAAAACGCTCTTAAAGCCATCCCCCATACACAGGCCAACGGTTCTAATCTTCATCGTCATAGCCTCCTTCTTCAGAGTCTCTGACGATCATGCCGTCTTCGATATGGATGACGCGTTTCTGCATCTCATCCACGATTTCGCGGTCGTGAGTCGCGACAATCACGGTCGTGCCGCGGCGGTTGATGGCGTCCAGCACATCCATGATTTCTTCTGAATTTCTGGGGTCCAGGTTTCCTGTAGGCTCATCGGCCAGCACAACCTGGGGATTATTCACGATCGCCCTGGCAATAGCGGTCCGCTGCTGCTCGCCGCCGGAAATGCTGTTCGGCATGCTCTTGGCTTTATGCGCCAGTCCCACCAGATTCAAAGCGGCGGGGACGGAACGCTTGATTTTTTTCGGAGGAACTTCAATCACTTCCAGAGCAAAAGCGACATTTTCATACACGGTTCTGGAAGTCAGCAGCCGGTAGTCCTGGAAGACAATGCCCATGCTGCGGCGAAGCTCCGCCACTTTGGACCTGCGCAGCTTGGTAATATCTTTTCCATCGATCAATATAGCGCCTTCATCCGGGACAAGCTCCCTCATCAGAAGCTTCAGAAGCGTGCTCTTTCCAGAGCCGCTTTCCCCGACAATGAAAACAAATTCCCCGTCTTCAATCGTCAGATTGATATGCTCAACCCCGGTCACGTTTCCCTCGTAGACCTTGGTTACATCCTGTAATTCGATCATCTTTTTCTCTTTGTTTTCCTGTAACTGTAATTATTAAAAGCTATGGTTATTTAAACCCGTTCCGTTCCATATAGTTCATGTACTTGGCAACCATCAGGGCGATCTTAAAGGTAATGGCATCGTCAAACGTGCGAATATCCAGTCCCGTATTCTTCTGCAGCTTATCCAGCCTGTAAACAAGGGTGTTGCGGTGAATATACAGCTGCCTGGAGGTTTCGGAAATATTCAGGCTGTTCTCAAAGAACTTGCTGACCGTATTGAGAGTTTCTTCATCAAAGTCTTCAATGCGGATATCCTTGAATATCTCTTCGATATACATCTTGCAAAGGGAAAGCGGAAGCTGATAAATCAGCCTGCCGATACCCAGCCGGTTGTAGTTGATGATGTATTTTTCCTCGTAGAAGATTTTTCCAACCTCAAGGGCCATCTTGGCTTCCTTGTAGGAGCGGGAAATATCTTTCAGATCGCGCACAACAGAGCCCATGGCAATGCGAACCTTGCCCATGGCCTCGGATGAAAGCATGCTGGAGATGGTGCCGGCGGTTTTTTCAATCGCGCTGCGGCTCTGATCATCAGAAACATCTTTAACCAGAATAATGTTGCTTTCGTCGACTGCTGTGATAAAATCTTTATTCTTTACCGGATAGATGCCCCGCACCACGTCCATGACGGAGGTGTTGGTTTCGGAATCGTTATGCGATTCAATCAGATAGACGATTCTGGGCACATTGTTCTCGATATGAAGCTTTTTGGCGCGGATATAGATATCCACCAGCAAAAGATTGTCCAGCAGAAGGTTCTTGATAAAGTTGTCTTTATCGAACCGCTCTTTATAGGCCACCAGCAGATTCTGGATCTGGAATGCAACTATTTTGCCGATCTTGTAGGCATCCTCATCTTCCCCTTTGATAGCGACGATGTAGGTAACCTCGCTTCCATCGTATACTTTAAAAAGCTGATAACCCTGAACCTGCATGCTGTCCGCTTTCGAGGAGAGCATATCCGGTACCAGGGAAATTCCTGTTCTTGAACGGGTTTCTTCCGTAGAGGCCAGAAGGCTTCCTTCGGTATCCATCACGGAAATATCAATCTTAGTGATCGCTTTCACGCCATCAATCGTTGACTGCAGGATCTGATTGGAAATCATCGCATTCCCCTTCCTTGATACTATAAGGACAAAAACCAGTTGAATCTATTACATTATACACTACCGGCATGGGATAAGCAAGGTCAAAATGAAATAAATTCTTTATAATTTGTAACAATTTTGTAACATCTTGAAGATAATACGCCTACATCATCACAAAGTTTCGTTTTTCACCCGTCCATACCCGGAAGGTTATTCCGAAACAATGCTTTGATTGGACTTCAAGGCAAAGTCATAGAGCAGCCGGATGGCTTTTTCATAGTCTTCTTCCGACACGCCGATAATCAGGCTGATCTCTTTAATTCCCTGAACAACCATCCTGACGTTAATGCCTTCGTCCGCCAGAACCCGCAGCATATCCGAAGTAATGCCGACCACGCCTCTGAGCTTGAGGCCGACCACGGCCACCAGCGCCAGATTCCGTTCCACCGTAATGCTGTAGGGATCGATTTCCCGGCGGATTCTTCGAAGAATGCTCTCTTCCTTTCCGCTGATCTCGGCAGCATCCACCACCACGGTCATGGTGCCGATACTGGAGGGCACATGCTCAACCATCACCTTTGCTTCTTCAAACATCTGAAGGACTTTCCTTCCAAAGGGCAGCCTGTCCGATCCGACATCCTTCTCAAAGGAAAGGGACATAAAGTCGGTTTTTCCCGCAAGGCCGGTGATGAACAGATGATCTTTGGAAATCTTATCATCCGTGCAGACCCAGGAGCCCTCATCCTCGGGCCGGTTGGTGTTGCGGATATTAATGGGAATACCTGCCGCCCTCGCGGGGAAGATGGCCTCCTCGTGAAACACCTGGGCTCCCATGTAAGAAAGCTCACGGAGCTCTGAATAGGTGATCTCTTTAATCGGATAGGGATTTTCCACAATCCGGGGATCCACCATCAGAAAGCCGCTGACATCCGTCCAGTTTTCATATACATCCACCTGCATGCCGCCGGCCACAATAGAACCGGTGATGTCGGAGCCGCCTCTGGAGAAGGTGCGGATTCGTCCGGTATCCGTGGCGCCATAAAAGCCGGGCATAACAAAGCTCTCCATTCCTGCAATTTCTCTGAAGGCAGCCGAAGTTTTCTGCTCTTCAAAGATGCCATTGCTGTTGAAATGGATATAATCAGCCGGATCCACAAAAGGCATATCCAGAAGATTGGAAAGGATTTTTCCGGAAAGATACTCACCGCGGCTCACCAGGTAATCCCGGGAAAGTCCCTCTTCCATATTGGAACGGATCACGCGGTATTCTTCTTCCAGGGAATAATCCAATTCCAAATCCTTCAGAATCGAATTAAACCGTTCTTCGATCTGCGAAAAATAAGCCAGACCTTCATCCAGATCGCGCTGCTGAATCTCAAAGCAACGGATCAGCATATCCGTTACTTTGGTATCCGTCTTGAATCGCTTGCCGGGGGCAGAAGGGATCACATATTTTCTTGCCTCATCGCTGCGGATAATGGCAGCCACTTTTCTGATCTGGGCGGCATCAGCCAGAGAGCTTCCGCCAAACTTTACTGCTTTTCTCATGAAACTGTCCTTTATTGTTAAGATATCTGATAACGGTTGCGTTATCGATTATAGAAGAAAAGCGATCAGCCATACACTGATCGCTTCACTTGATACATGGAAGGATTATCTTCTTTTCTTTCTCTGCAGGAATCCGGGAATATCAATCTGCGTGTCTTCCTGCTCGAAGTCGCCTGCCGGGGCATAGCTCTGTTCCTGATACGCAGGGGTTTCAGGCGCAGGCGTGCGGAAGTTGTTGCCCTGGAAATTGCCGTCAGCTGCTCTTTGATCAGCAGGAGCCTGATACTGGTTCTGGAAAGCGGGATCCAGATCCACGGCATGATCCTCATCGTGTCCGAAAGGAACCTGGGATGAACGAGGTCTGTCACCGAAGTCGGTAGCGATCACGGTAACCATAATCTCGTCTTCCATGCTGGTATCGATGGTGGTACCAACGATAATCTCGGCTTCTTCATCCACCTTTTCCTGAATGTAGTCGGAAACTTCATAGTATTCGAACAAAGACATCTCGGGGCCGCCGCAGATATTGACCAGAAGGCCCTTGGCGCCGTTGATCTCGGTATCCATCAAAGGTGATTTAATCGCCTGCTCGGCAGCTTTCTGCGCTTTGCCCTCGCCCTTGGCGCGGCCAATGCCCATATGGGCCATGCCCTTGTCCTGCATAATCGTGCGGACGTCGGCAAAGTCAACGTTGATAATGCCGGGACGATAGATCAGGTCGGAAATTCCCTGAACGCCCTGTCTGAGCACATCGTCAGCCATATGGAACGCATCCACCATGGTGGTCTTTTTGTCCGCAACATCCAGCAGTCTGTCGTTGGAAATGGTGATCAGGGTATCCACATTTTTGGAAAGCGCTTCAATGCCGCGCTGCGCGGTGCGCATTCTCTTGGCGCCCTCAAAACGGAACGGTTTGGTAACCACGCCGACAGTCAGGATGCCCAGCTGTTTGGCGATGCCTGCCACAACAGGCGCTGCGCCTGTTCCGGTGCCGCCGCCCATGCCGGCCGTAACAAATACCATGTCGCAGCCTTCCAGAGCCTGACGGATATCCTCTTCGGATTCCTGCGCAGCCTTCTCGCCGATTTCGGGATTCGCGCCGGCACCCAGACCTCTGGTCAGTTTTTCGCCAATTACCATTTTATTTTTTGCCTTGCCAACGGCAAGAACCTGTTTATCCGTATTTATTGTGAGGAAATCAGCACCTTCCAGCCCATCGGCTATCATACGCTCTACGGCGTTATTTCCGCCGCCGCCGACTCCAACTACGGTTATTTTGGCTGTTGTCTGCTCGGTAATATTCTCATCAAACATAATTGCATTGCCCTCCTCGTAAGAAACTCCCGCATAAGGCACTACTCTATACTATGGGAGACTAATCACTAACATTCTAAACGTCTGCGGTGAAAAAATCAAGCATTTTCTTTAAAAACAGCTTATTAATTGTCTTTTTATTCCCCGACAGGGTCTCCGCCTTCCACCTGGGTTTCTATATAAATCTGCTCATTCAGATTTTCCATGTGCAAAATACCCTCCGGAACATCCGGATTTTTACTCAGCTCCGCGATAATATTGACCTTTCTTCCCATATCGCTCATGGATCCGCAGTGAGCCATCAGCCTGTCCGTGGTAATCAGAATGTCATCCAGATTCCGCACATTGATTTCTTTTACGGTTCTGGTCAGTTCATATTTCCTGAGATTGGCCCCGATGGTCATGACCGCCTCATATCGTTCTCCATCGCTGGTTCCAAGAGGCTGTCCGATGGAGAAGTCGCCGACATTCAGTCCCACAATAACCGGCAGGTCATCGTCAGGGTCTCTGGTGGAGTCTGCAACCTGGCCCTTCTGATCAATGCACAGATAGCTTCCCTGGAAATACACATAACCAATCGTTTCGCTCTCTTCCACTTCCACCACAACCTTGCTGGGCCACCGGAAATAGACATCCACCGTGGAAAGTCTGGAATCCACGGTAATCTCGTCGCTTTTTCCCAGATGCTTCAAAAAATAGCGAAACAGGTTCGTGCCGTAGGAAAGCTCCAGATCTTTCATGATTTTCTCATCCGACACGCGCTCGTTTCCTTCTACCTCAAAGGTGCGCAGTGAAAACAAAGGCGAATTGAGCAGTATAATGAGCAGCACCACAATACCGGCGCCAATCAATATGCCAAGGGGAAAGGATCGGTTGCTTTCATCGCCCAATCCTTGTATTTTCAGTATTTTAGCCATAGAAGCCTCATGCCTTCACATCCTGTTTGGAATACGATGAAATGTTCAGAACCAGGCCGACGCTGGCCATCAGGAACAGCATGGAAGATCCGCCATAACTGATAAAGGGCAAAGAAACGCCTGTTGTGGGGATCAGGTTCGTATTAACGGCTATATTCAGAATGGCCTGAAGGGATATCTGTCCCACAATGCCGGCCGATACATAAGACGTGTACCGATCCGGCGCATTCAGACTTACCTTAACGCCGTTCCAGGTGAATACAGAGAAAAGAATTACCACCACGGCAGCGCCGAAAAGCCCCAGCTCCTCGCAGATAATGGCAAAAATAATGTCGTTGTATGCCTCCGGGATAAATCCCAGTTTCTGAATGCTTTGTCCAAGGCCTCTTCCAAACAGTCCTCCGGAACCCACCGCATACAAAGACTGCACGGTCTGATATCCGTCATCCAGCGCGTACTGGAAGGGATCAAGCCAGGCCTGAACCCGGAGCAGACGATAGGAATAATCCGCCAGCGCCGGTATAATTCGGGGCGCAATCAGAAACAGGGCCAAAAACGCAAGGCCAACGGCCAAAGCGCCCAGCAGATGCCGGTAGCTGACGCCGCCCAGATACATAATCACCACGCCGATAACCGCAATAATAACGCCGCTGGTCAGGTTTTCAATGGCAACCAGTCCGGCAGGAAGCGCCACAACGCCCAGCAGAAATATAAAGGTTCTCAGCTTGGTTATGTCTTCCCTGTGATTTTCAACCAGGTTGGAGATATACAAAACCACGGCCAGCTTGGCAAATTCGGAAGGCTGGAAGGTGACGATATCGCCGATACCCAGCCATCTGGTGGAGCCGTTAACCGTATTACCGATAAACAGCACCAGCACGCAGAAAAACACGCTGGCAACATAGATAACGAAGGACCATTTTCTGATCCAGTCCATTCGGGCCAGGGCCATGACCAGCAGCATGGCAATCATCCCGACGATCAGCCAGATCATCTGGCGCTTAAAGAAATAGAGACTGTCGCCTATCATGGTATAGGCATAAGAATAGCTGGAGCTGGTAACCATCATAGCGCCAAACACCATCAGCACAATGGTGCAGGCCATCAGGTTGAAATTGCTTTCACCCCTGTTGGAAAACGCAAAGAGCGCAGGGGTTTTTCTGGCTTTCTGAATCCGTCTGCCCGATCGTCTGCCGACAGTGGAAGCTGCCTGATTGCCTCTGGCCGATCCATAGGCGCCGGCCTGAGGGTTTTGACGGCCGGCCGGGGCATTCATGCTTCTCGTCTGAGATCTGGTTCTGTTCACGGTTCCCGCTCTTCTGCCGGCATCCGATGCGGCAGGATCTCTCCTTCTCGTCCGGCCGATGCGATTCTGCCTGGAAGAGCTCTGTCTTGTCGGAGGTTCAGAAACCAGGGGCGTAAAACGCGTCCGTTCCTGATCGTTAGGCATTCGCTTGTGCCTCCATTTGTTTTACCTTTTCGCGGAAAATATCCCCCCGCTGTTCATAATTGTCAAACATTCCCCAGCTGGCGCAGGCCGGCGAAAGCAGAACCGAGTCGCCGGGGACAGCCATTTGCCTGCATCTTTCTATGGCATCGTCAAAAGTCTGTTCCATAAAGATGCGCGCTTCATCAAAGCCATGCCTTAACGCGCAGGCTTTAATATCCTCTGCCGTCTGTCCGATCAGCACCAGATAACGCACGCGCTTCTCAAACAGGCTGCACCAGTCATCATATGGCGTTCCCTTATCGTATCCGCCGCCAATCAAAACCGTCTTTTCGGAGGGCATCGATAAGAGACCCTTGATGGCCGCATCCGGATTGGTTCCTTTGGAATCGTTGAAATATCTGACGCCGTTTACGCATCCCACAGGCTCGATGCGGTGAGGAACACCTCTAAAGGCCTTCAGCCCCTGGCGGATTACGTCCATAGGAATTCCTGCAGAAAGCAGACACAGCGCGGCAGCCATGGCGTTCTCAATGTTATGATCGCCGAGAATCTGCAGCTCATCCGCCTTCACCACAGGAACCGCTTCGCCCTCCACATCAGCGAAAATCATGCCATCCTTGGTCCAGATGCCATTTTCGGTGATCTGGTTATGAGAGAAAAAGCGAACCCTGGGGGCATGAGCCCGTTCCATCAGCTCTTTGGCCTTTTTCAGGCAGATGGGGTCGTCATAGTTGAAGATACAATAATCTTCCTCGGTCTGATTTTCATAAATCCGGCACTTTGCGTCCACGTAGGCTTCAAAGGTATGATGCCGGTTCAAATGGTCCGGGGTAAAGTTTAAAAGAGCAGCTACATGAGGCCGGAAGTCATCGATGCATTCCAGCTGGAACGAAGAGAGCTCCAGCACTGCAAAGCCATTGTCTTCCACTTCCGAGAGCGCATCCGTCAGAGGCAGACCGATATTGCCGGCTGTTACGGATCCCTTTCTGTAGTTTCCGCAGATTTCACCCACAAGAGAGGTGGTGGTGGTTTTTCCGTTTGTGCCGGTAATGCCGATGATGCTTCCTTTCAGGAAATGGTAGGCCAGCTCGATCTCGCTGTATACGGGAATCGAACGTTCCTTCGCCCTGAGCACAAAGGGCAGATCCGCAGGAACCGCAGGCGAGAGCACCATCAGATCCATCTGCTCAAGATCGGCCTCGCCGGGCATGGTCCCGCACAGGACCTTTACCCCGCAAGAGACCTTTTCCATCGCTTCCTTTAACTGTTCTTCCGGTTTGGAGTCATAAACCGTTACCACGGCGCCGTGGGCAAAGCAGAAATTTGCGGCGCTGATGCCGCTTTTCGCAAGTCCGATAATTCCTACAGAGCAATTTTGTAAATTCAAAGCAATCTTCCTTTCCAACCAGGTGAGCCCTTACAGCAGAATCCAGAGGCTCACAAGGCACAAGAGCGCTGTAACACCGGCAAAAACAGTCACTACCTTCGTCTCGTGCCAGCCCATCAATTCAAAGTGATGGTGAATCGGCGCCATTTTGAACAGGCGCTTTCCGCCTGTGGCTTTGAAGTAGGCGACCTGAAGAATAACGGAAACGACTTCCGCTACATAGATAAATCCAAAAACAAGGATCAGCAAAGGCATGTCCATCAGAAAAGCCATGGAGGTAACGAAGCCTCCCAGGGCCAGAGAGCCGGTATCTCCCATGAACACCTTTGCGGGATAAGCATTATAGAACAAAAAGCCGATCAGCGCGCCAAAGAAAGCGCCGGCAGGCGCCCCCAGGTAGCCGAAATCCTTAAGCAGCAGGACAACTGCCATAAAGAAGGCGCAGATCACTGCGGTTACGCTGGAGGAAAGACCATCCAATCCGTCATTGAAATTCGTTCCGTTGACAACGGCGCACATCACGAAGATCACAAAGAAATAGTAACCGATTCCCAGATCAAGCTTCAGATCCAGCAGGTGGATGGTAATCGTTGTCTCATGACCTGTCAGATACAGATATAAAGCAAAAAGAGCCGCAAACAGAATCTGCAGGGAGAATTTCTGATAGGGCTTCAGTCCCTCATTGTGCTTCATAACGACCTTGATATAGTCGTCCAGGAAACCAATGAGTCCAAACATCAGCGTCACGGCAGGCACAATCCAGTACCTGGAGAAAAAGGCAAGCGAAGGGATAAGTCCAAGAATAAAGCTTGCCAGAATCGATATGCCGCCCATTGTTGGCGTGCCGGCTTTTTTCTGATGAGCCTTCGGTCCCTCTTCCCGGATATATTGTCCGAATTTCAGTTTTTTAAGTACCGGTATCAAAAAGGGGCAAAGAATAAGCTGAGCCACAAAACCTGTTAAAGCTGAAAGCGCAATTTGCTGCATTGTAAAACGAACCAATCCTTCCTGATTTAATGTTATGGCTTTGCAAGCTTATCCGGCCAGCATATCCACCAGCGCCGCAAAGCCCATACCGTGAGAAGCCTTCAGGAGAACCGTGTCGCCCTGACAAAGCAAAGCAGGCAGCGCATTTTTCAGTTCTTCAAGGGTTTCAAAATGTTCACAGAGTTTGATGTTCTTACCTTTGGAAGCCTCAAGAAAGGCTTCATGAATCGAGCGGGAATGCTCTCCGCAAGTCAAAAGGCAGTCCAGTCCCAGCATGGACGCATAGCGTCCAACCTCTTCGTGGCCCTCCCTGGAAAAATCTCCCATCTCGAAGATATCTCCCAGAACGGCAACCCTTCTGCCGCCTGCAAGCTCCATTAACGTATCCAGCGCGCTTTTCATGGAGGTTGGAGACGCATTATAGGTATCGTCGATCAGCAGATACCGATCTGTTTTGATCCGCTGGAGCCGGTGGGGCGTGGCTTCGTATCGGTTAAGGCCTGCCTGTATTTCTTCGGGCGAAAGTCCCAGCGAGGCGCCGACCATCAGCGCCGGCAGCACGTTCATTCCCATATGGACTCCCAGGGTGTCCAGCTGAATCACATAATCGGTGTCCCTGTAACGGGCCTTTACCTCCAGCATTCCGTTTTCCAGGTGTTTGGCATCTTCCAGAAGAACGCAGTCGTTATGAGCCGCCCTGCCGAAATACTCCGGTTTGACGCCCAGGCTGTCTTTAACGCTGTAAAGAAGCGGATCATCCCCGTTCAAAAACAGTTTTTTCCCGCCGCAAAGATGCTCCACCAGCTCCAGCTTGGCATGCAGAATCCCTTCCCGGGAACCCAGATTTTCAATATGAGAGGTTCCGATATTAGTGACAATCCCGAAATGGGGCTCTGTCAGAGAGGAAAGATAATCAATGTCTCCCGCATGCTCCATGCCCATTTCAATTACCGCAGCCTGCGTATCAGGCCCAAGATTGGAAAGGGTTAAGGGCAGGCCCAGAGGATTGTTGTAATTTCCAAGGGTTTTCATGACGGAATACTTTCCGGAAAGAACGGCATAAACCAGATCTTTGGTGGAGGTCTTTCCCACGCTTCCCGTGATGCCGATCACATGCCCTTCATAACGCTCACGGCAAAGCTGTCCGATTCTGCCCAAAGCCAGAAGCGGATCCTTTGTAAGGATCAGCGCCCTGCCCTCAGGAATCTGCGCGCTTTGAAGCTTTTGGGGATTGCTGCCGATCACAGCAGCCGCCCCGTTTTCGAAGGCCTTTTCGATATAGTCATGTCCGTCTGATTTTTCACCGTCGAAGGCGACAAACAAGGATCCCGCAGCGGCTTTTCTGGAATCGATGCACAGCCCTGTGACAAACGGATTTCCTTCCGGAATCACGGAAACAGTTTCATCGATTTCGCCGATTGCCCGGAGAATATCGGAAAGCTTTACAGGTATCATTACTCATCGTCTCCTTCGTCAGTCTGGATATAGCCGCCGCCACCATACAGATAGTTGTATCCCTCGACAGAGGAAGTAACATCCACAGAGTTGGGCGAGATGGATTCCTGGAACAGGGTGGGATCCGGATATTTTCCAAGCGCAGGAAGAATCTTTTCCATAATCTGTCCATTCAAACGGGCTGCCTGAGAGCTGATATCCTGATCCGTCCGATCAAGGACCACCAGGAGGACAATTTCCGGATCCTCCACAGGGGTAAACGAAATAAAGGAAACGATATAGCTGGCATCCACATAGGTTCCGCTTTCACCAACCTGCTCGGCTGTTCCGGTCTTGCCGCCGATGGAGTAGCCGGGAACCTGGGCGTTGATGCCGGTACCCTGCAGCACAACAGCCTGCAGACAGCTGGCCATCTGTTTGGAAACCTCCTCCGAAACCGTATAGCGCAGAATCTCTTTCGAATGGCTTTCCACAATATTGCCATTGCTGTCGGTAATCTGGCTGACGACATAGGGCTTCAGATATTCCCCTCCGTTAACGACGGAGGAAAAAGCACAGACAAGCTGAATCGGCGTCAGGGTAAAGCCCTGGCCAAAGGAAGTGGTGGCCTTCTCAAAAGGTCCCATGTCATTGGTGGATCCTCTTTTTTCGGCTTCTTCCGCGCTGATATAGATCAGATCTCTGGAATCGCCGGATTCGCCTGCCAGATCAATGCCCGTAAGCTGAGCCAGGCCAAAGGCATCCTGGTACTGCAGCCACTTGGAGGTTTTGATTCGTTCGCTGATCTGCGACATGGCAACGTTGCAGGAGTTGGCGATTACCTCGCGGATGGTCTGGGTTCCATGGATATGTCCCTGATCCTCACCAACCTCTGCATCGTAAATCTGATAGGTACCATTGCAGACAAAAATCGTATCCGGGGTGTAGGCGCCTTCGTTCATGGCGGCAGCCGCAAAGATCGGCTTAAAGGTGGAACCCGGTTCATAAGTCAGAGAAATGCCCCAGTTGTTCCAGATATTCGGATAATAATCCGGATCGTTTTTGTCAGGATGCCGTTTGTTATATTTCTCCGACGCGCCGATAATCTCATTGACATTGTTCAGGTTAAAGGTCGGGCAAAGGGCATAGCCAAGAATTTCTCCGGTTTTACAGTTCATGCAGATTGCCAGGCCTCGTTCGGCATTGGTATGGGCGACGCCGGTCTGCAGCGTCTGCTCCATCTCGTATTGAACCTTGGAGTTGATGGTGGTCGTCAGATTATAGCCGTCCTGAGCCGCCACATACTCGTCGATGTAGCTGTTGCCCGCGCCTGCAACCACCATTTTTCTTCCGCTTTGTCCATTCAGATATTCATCGTAATACTGTTCAATTCCATAGACGCCATTAAAGCCAATGACATTGGCGGCAAGGGAATTGTTCACATAGGTTCGTTCTTCATCCTCTTCGAACCAGACGCCTACCACCCGTCCGGCATCGATCTCCGCCTGGATTTCCTCCATCTGCGTCGCGGATATGCCCCTGCCCTGATCCAGGCGCAGGTAGCGGTATTCATAATAGTTTTGCGCGAAATATTTCCTGATCACATTTTCATCGGTGAGCTTAAGAACGCTCATCAGGGTTTCAACGGTATTAATCTGTTTGGATTCGCCCGCATCGATCAAGGCCTGGGGGTCCAGAATCACGTTATATACCCGGACGCTTTCCGCAAGCACGTTACCGTCTCTGTCGTAAATGGCGCCCCGCAGAGAGGGAATAATCACATCCGTTGAAGAAAGCTGCTGCTGCTCCGCCCGGTATTGGTATTCTTCTCCATGAACAACTTTGATATAAACCACCCGCAGAAAAACGACAAGCAGCAAAACAAGTGCTGCCAGAAGCAGCACCAGAGAACGGGACATCCGCTGCCTGGTCGTTGGCTTCGGAGGTTCCTTCTTTTTTTTCTTTAAGAATCGCCCTGAAGATTGGCGTCTCGACCGTACTAAATCACTCATATACTCTCCCTGTTAAGAGAACCTTCATCACATATGGAACCGGCTGGCCAGGAATCGGCCAGCCGATGCTTTTCGCAGATTGACGCGTTCCGACAGACTTACCTGAACCAGTGAAACGTCACCTTGCTGCCTGCAAGTTCTGCCACCGGAAGGTTGCTGGTGGTATAGCTCTGGGAATTGATCCGGATCTGTATGGTGGTTGAAGCGTCGGCCTCCTCCATTCCCAGGGTGGAGGTGGCAAAGACATACAGATCGTTCATATTCATTGAATCTGTTGCAACCTGACTGGCGATCTGATTGGCCTCCCGCTCTTCGGTAAGCTCTGCCCTTAAGCGGTTAACTTCACTGTTTGCCATATAAACCTGGATGTACATCAGTACAACCATCAGCGCCCCTGCAAGAACCAGGCCGGCGCTCAAAAAGAATCCAAATTTTCCGCTGCGCATGATAGGAATCCTAACCAAAATAAATGCCAGGCTTCGTGTGCTGCGGGGGAAGCTTTTCGGCAATTCTCAGTTTGGAAGAACGCGCCCTGGGATTGGACTCAATTTCTTCCTCGGAAGGAACCACCGGCTTTCGGGTGATGACACGGATCACCGGCTTTTTGCCGCACACACAGACTGGAGACGAGGGCGGACAGGTGCAGGGATTCTCCAGTTTTCTGAAGGTCTGCTTCACCAATCTGTCCTCCAACGAATGAAAGGTAATAATAGCGAGTCTTCCACCTGGTGCAAGCACCGAAACGCTTTCTTTAATCGCTCTTTCCAATACGCCAAGCTCGTCATTCACCTCGATGCGCAGGGCCTGGAAGGTGCGTTTGGCCGGATGAGGGCCGTCCCGTCTCGCGCTGGCAGGGATCGCTTTCTTGATAACCTCTACCAGCTGGGATGTGGTTTCGATGGGATGAACGCTTCTCTCTTGAACAATGAAGCGGGCAATTCTTGCTGCCCACTTTTCTTCTCCATAATCACGAATAACCCGGAGAAGATCCTCTTCCGGGTATGTCGCTATCAAATCCGCGGCTGAAAACGCACTGCGCTGGTCCATCCGCATATCCAGTTTTGCATCCTGCATATAAGAAAAGCCGCGGTCACTGGTATCCAACTGGTGGGAAGAAACGCCAATGTCCAATAGTATACCATCTACGGCTTCAATATGCAAGTTTTTAAGCACTTTTCGGATGTTCGAAAAGTTTTCCCGCACCAGCTGGCAGTTTTTATCTTTTATATTGTCCAGCATGGTGCGGCCATTTTCGATTGCATCCTGATCCTGGTCGATACCCACGAAACGGCCGTTCCCGTTTAATCGGCTGATGATTTCGCGCGCATGACCGCCCCCGCCAAAGGTACCATCCACATAGATACCTGACGGATTGATGCTCAGTCCTTCAATCGTTTCGTTTTTCAATACGGGCACATGTACGAACTGCATGTCAAGTCTCACCCTCGATTTAATCAGATCCCGCTAGCTCGAAGTTCTTCAGCCAGCTTGCTCGAATTGAAAAACGCGTCATCCTGATTGTAGGCTTCCCATTTTTCGCGGTCCCAGATCTCTATATGGTCGTCTTGTCCCGCCAGCACGATATCTTTTTCTAAACCGGCATGGCGCCTGAGCTCCTGATCGATCATGACACGGCCTTGTTTATCTGTGGACGTGTCCTGAACATGGGAATAAAACTTACGGTAAAGCTTTCGGTTTTCTATATCGCTTGCACCAATGGTACGAAGCTTGTTTGTTAATTCACGAAAGCTCGATTCGGGATATACGCACAGGCACTTCTCGTCTTCCTGCCCCCACAGGTCGATGGTGATGTAAAACGTCTCACCCAGCTGGTTTCTATATTTAGTGGGCATGATAATGCGCCCTTTTTCATCTACGCTGTGATGAAACTCACCGAAGAACACTGTACGCTCCCTCCTTTCTTTTTTATTCCATCAGCCTCCAAAACGCTCCATTTGGAACCACTGTGACACCATTCTACCACACACCTCATCCGTTCGCAAGCATATTTTCTATATTTTTCAAAAAATAAAGCCCTGTATGCGTATCATACAAGGCTTTTTATAAGGCATCAGCAGATTTCTCCGCCTCCGATAACCAGATCGGAGTCGTAAAGCACCGCAGCCTGTCCCGGGGTGACGGCGCGCTGGGGCGCATCAAAATGAAGGGTGATTTCGTCTGGACCGGTCTGAGAGGCAGAAGCGCTCTGGGCTTTCTGCGCATAACGCACCTTAGCCTGACACCGAACCGTCCCCGGGAGGGTATCGAAAGGAATCAGATTCAGATTTCTGATCCGGAGGGTGTCCGAAAACAGCGCTTCATTGCGGGAAAGAATAACCCGGTTTTGATCCAGATCAAGGGCTTTGACATACATCGGTTCATTCAGCGCCAGTCCCAGCCCTTTGCGCTGTCCGATGGTATAGCGGATAATGCCTTTGTGGACGCCCAGCACCTTTCCGGATTCATCCACAAACTCACCGGGCGCAAAGGTTTTTCCCGTATATTGTTCGATAAAATCGGCATAGGATCCATTCTGGACAAAGCAGATATCCTGAGAATCCCGCTTCCGGGCGTTGATCAGTCCATTCTCCTCCGCCAGGTCTCTCACCTGCTCCTTCGTAAAATCTCCCAAAGGAAAGCGCGCATGCTGCAGCTGCTCTTGGGTAAGGCTGTAGAGCATATAGGTCTGGTCTTTGGACTCATCCCGGGCTTTTTTCAGCAGATACCTGCCGTTTTCCGAGCAGATTCTGGCATAATGGCCGGTGGCGACGGCATCGAAGCCCAGCTGGGCGGCCCTTTTTGTTAAAGCGGAAAATTTCAGATAGCGATTGCACACAATGCAGGGGTTAGGGGTTCTTCCCTGCTCATAGGCCTGCACGAACCGTTCCATCACTTCCTGTCTGAAGGTTTCCGAAAAATCCATGACATAAAAGGGAATGCCCAGATGCGCGGCAACGGCTCTGGCATCTTCCACATCGGAAAGGGAACAGCAGGTTTTTTCTCTGGAAATGCCGATTTCTTCATTATAAAAGAATTTCATGGTAACGCCCATGAGATCAAATCCCTGCTGCTGTAAAAGCAAGGCAGCGACGCTTGAATCAACGCCGCCGCTCATCGCCGCTACTATTTTATTATTCAAACTCGTACTCCGTTCCTTGTTTTCTTAGCAGCTTCCCGTAAGCCCCCTCCAGGCGCCGGCTGTTCGCAGCCGCTTCTTTTCCTTCAACCAGCGTCAGGAAAATACCTTCGGCAAGCTGTTTCGGATTTACGAAATCCGCCTGATCCGTAATGGATTGAAGGTCGAAGAGATTCAGATCCGCCGCATATCCGGGCTCAATCAGCCCGCGGTCTTTAAGCCCCACGCGTTTGGCCGGAAGGAAAGTCATCTTTCGAACCGCCTCTTCCAGCGAAAGAACGCCGTCTTCCACGACAAACTTGCGCAGGAAACGGGGGAAAGATCCATAAAGTCTGGGATGCGGATGCTCCATGCCGCCGTAAAGACTGTCCGATATCACAACCGAATAGGGAAGCTTCAGCACCTGCTCCACATCGGTTTCGCTCATGCTGAAGATCGTGATGCCCACCTTGCCTTCTTCTTCTGCAACCAGGCGGGCAAAGAATTCCGTGGGATCCATTCCCAGCGCATCGCTGATCTGCTGGACGCTCTTTCCGGCATATTCCCTGTTTTTCGCAAGGTTTACGCCGCCGATCACCACACGGTCCCAGCCAATGGATTCGACCATATTGTCCCATCCGGGAATCTTCTGATAAATCAGCCTCTTCAGATGGCTGATTCCCTCATCGGTCGCCAGATAGTCGGTGCTTCTTCCTTCCAGCACCTCAGGCGGAATCAGCGACATGGCAGTGGTTGCGCCGGCATTGTATGGATATGCATCGCAGGTCACCCGGACGCCTCGGGCTCTGGCGCTTTCAATCACGTCAATCGCCTCAAAAATAGCCTTGTTCCAGTTCTTAAGTCCCGTGGATTTAAAATGGGATATATTTAAAGGAACAGAGGCCTCTTCGCAGATGCCGATAATTTCCTTGACCGATTCCACCAGGGAATCACCCTCGCCGCGGATATGGCAGCTGACAAATCCGCCTGCAAGGCCTGCCTCCCGCGCCATGGCCACCTGATCTTCTCTGGACAGATAGCATTCCGGCTCATACATAATGCCAAAGGAAAGTCCCAGGGCGCCATGCTCCATTCCATCCCTCACAAGCATGACAGCCTGCTGCCGTTCCTCGGATGTAAATCCTCTGTGCTCATAGCCGATCACGGAAGACGCGCAGGCGCCAGCCCCAACCAGCACGCCTACATGGATGGGAAGCTTCTTTTCTTCCAGGGCATCCATAAACTCGGAAACCAGATGAATGGGCGTATCTTCCGGCATCTTTCCAAGGCAGGGCTCAATATAACGAAACTGCATGGCTCTGGTGCGGTCACTGTTGGGGAAGGGAGCCAGGCCGCAGTTTCCGCAAACAGCCGTGGTAATACCCTGGGCAAGCTCTATGCTGCCGAATTCGGGATCCAGCAGCGCTGCAATATCATGATGACGGTGAATATCCACGAAACCCGGCGTAAGAACCATGCCCTGCGCATCCAGAACATCCTCCGCCCTGTCCCTGGACGGTCCTCTGAAAACACGGTTGATCCGGCCATCCTTGATTTCAACACCGCCAAGAAAGGGAGCTTCCCCGGATCCATCTACAATCCGGGCATTGATTATCTTTCGGATCATGGCAGGATCAGTCCTCGGCAGGCTTTTCCGACTCCTGGGATTTAACGGTCTCGACGATCACGGCATCCTCAGCGCGTCTGGCCGGTTTAAAGCGGTCCAGAATATCCGGAACCATATCCAGGGCTTTCGTGACGGTGTCCTGATTTTTGATATTGACAATCCGAACCTGACCGTCTTTAATCACAAGCACTGCGCTCGGAGACATTTTAGCCGATACGGCGCCTCCAAGGCCGCCTGCTTTTTCCCGGTCTCTGGCACCGGCGCCGGCTCCCAATGACACATCCAGAAGCGGAAGAATCACCATATCATTCAGCGTCATGGGCTCGCCAATGACGCTTTTCGTGGAAACAAAGCCTTCCATCTGGTTCAGCAGGTCTTTTAGGGATTCATTTCTGTTTGCCATGCTCTTGTACTCCTTTTTATCATCATATGGCTGCTGCAGTCATAGCCATGTTTGTTGCAAAAATCATTTTTTCATGTTTTTCAGGAACTTGATCAGATGCCAGGTATGAATATTGCATATGGCGGCAATCAAGGGCGGAATAAACGCTCCTAACAAAAACCAGTCCCGAATATCCACTTCAAATTCCAGCGTCCGCTTATCCAGATCCGGATAAGCCTCGAAGCTTCTGCTCGCACGCTTTCTTGGGAAAAGGAAGGGCGCAAGCGCAATCTGATATCCCTGAATGCGGGAAGTCAGGTAAGGATCGCCTGTGCCATAGGTTACTTCCGCCTTGGCCGTCTTGGGCACAAGGGGACGGATTTCCCGTTTCAGCAGCCGCAAAATGACCTTCAAAGCCTTATCTTTATCTTCAAAAGCATCCAGCTTCGCCAGAAGCTTGTTCACCGGTCTAAGCTTATCTTCTACCAGTGTATCGATTTTATCCGGCAGCTCGTCCAGAAGGTCTATGGTTTGATCCAGCCGATCCAGGGCCTGATCAATTTTCTCATCCAGGGAAAGAGCCGGAGCCTCCTCTGGCTCGGACGCCTCCTTGTCGGAGGAAACCGCTTCAGACCAGTAGGCCTGATCGCTCAGGGATTCATCCAATGCTTCCTCCGGAGCTTCCGCAGCGAACAGAAGATCTTCATCGGAAGCTTCCGCCTGCGTCCCGGCTTCTTCCATCACCGCATCTTCCCCGGCGCTATCGGTTTGCATTTCATAAGCTGCATCGGGCGGCGCCTCTTCCGGAGGGGTCTCTTCTTTGGAAAGAAGCTCCGAGACCTCGTATACCTCGGGCTCTTTTCCCTCAAGCAGCTCATCCGGCTGATCGGCCTCTGCCTTTTCTTCTTCCGAAGCGAGCAGGGTTTTCCAGGCGACCTTGACCGAATAAGAAAGCTTCTTATCCACAAAATCGACCTTAACCCGAACCAGATGGAACAGCCAGGTTACCTTGACATGAGCCTCCATGAAGGCTCCCAGCAAAAGAGAATCGCTTTTTTCAGCCTTTTCCGCATCGGATGCATTGCGCCTATATGCCGAAACGCCATACCGAAACGGGTTCAAAAGGACAATCAGCAAGATCAGAAGCACCAGCCCGATCACGCCCAGGATCACATAGAGGATCCATTTCAAAATCAGTCCGATAACGCTCAACACCGATAATGTGATGAACATAGATCCTCCTTCCTGAAAAATGTCTTACAAAGTTTCAAAGTATTGTCTGATATTCCGTTTCACGCTTTTAAGAGAGGGATCCTTCTCAAAAGCAAACAGCAGCGCGTCCTGAACCATGGCAAGCGCCTCCGATTTTCCGGGGGCCTTTGCCAGAATCTCATATCCGCCCTCCGCCTGCATATATTTTTCCATTTCATCCTCTGCAATCAGCTCGCAGACGGCAGGATGGGTTTCATGAAAGCAGATGCAGCAGACAGAAGATGTTTTCTTTCTGGTCAGGTCCTTTAAGATCTCCTGCGGGTTCATGCCTGGGGCTCTTCGTTCTCTGCCTCATCCGCGTCAGGCGTCTCCTGCGCTTCTTCGGCTTCTTCAGCCACGATTTCCTCTTCATTGGAAACGAGCTCTTCGCCCTCTTCTTCCTGGGCCTCGGAGAGTTTCTTCAGGTCCGCAATGACGCTTTCCTGATATTCCACCTGACGCACCGCGGCGCCGACAATCAGATCATCCCGCTGCAGATTTCCTTTTTCGATCTGATACATAATGCGTCCAAGAGAACGGTAAGCCTTATCCAGCTCGCCTTCCGCCTTTTTTAAATCAATCAGGGCTTTCGCCTGTCCTGCTTTCTGTTTGGTAACATCGCTGACATTTTCAGCAAAACTCATGACATCTTTTACCAGTTGATCCACATATTTTTGATAATCCATTGTAAACCTCCATAGATGTTGATTGGCATTTTTATTCTACCACGAAAACCAGGATAGAACAAGATATAGCAAAGAAAAAAGGATACAGCCCATGCTGTATCCTTACCGTTCATGATAAGTTTAGATCTGTGTTCATATGCGGACTCAGAGGCTATACTTATATGAATCAAAGTGGTTAAACTCAGCCTACAACAACAACGTTAGCTGCACGCTTTTTGGCAGGGTTCTTGGGATCGTCTTCAACGTCGAAAGTAACTTTCTGTCCTTCGTTCAGCGTTTTGAAGCCTTCGACCTGAATCGCAGAGAAATGTACAAAAACGTCATCTCCGCCTTCATCGTTAGCGATGAAGCCATAACCCTTCTCGGGGTTAAACCACTTAACTGTACCCTGATTCATTGATAGGTACCTCCTGAAAATTGATAAGAATTTTAGAGTATATGAAAAACCCACATACTTTTGTAAGTCAGCAGCATCTGCACTCTCACACTGGCCTGAGATAACTTACAAAAATATGCGAGTTCCTCCGCTCATATGACAAAAATACCATATCCCAGATAGGAAAGTCAAGTATAATTTACAAAGAAATGCTAAAAAAAGACTGATTTTTGTCAGATTTTCCAAATTTGTCCATCAAGATGTCTTTCAGCCTTCAGAAATCGCTTTTTTCAGGGCTTTCCTGATTTCTTCGAAGCTTCCCGAGACGCTTCCCTGGGTCATGGCAGCGGATCCGCCGCCTCTGGCTCCGAACCGATTCTTCAGCGCTTCGCTGATCAGGCGGCAGTCACGTTTTTTGCTGGCTGAAAGATAAGCATAAGACTCCGGCTGCCCTTCTTTCAAAATCAGGCAGACGCCGTAACCGTCTATTGTTTCGCAGAGTCTGTTCAGCAAGCTTCTGGCAGCGGTCTGATCCAGCATTTTTTCACAAAAAACAACAGACCCGCCGTCCTCGGCAGCTTGTTTTTCCATCTCCTCCAGCCGGTACCGGATCAGTTCCTGGGAAAGGGTTTGCAAAAAGAGCTTCCTCTCCTCTATTTCCGCCTGCTGTTTTTTTAAAATCGCCGCGACTTTTTCAGGCTTTGTGGACAAATCAGCCGCAATGCTGCGGATGGTACGGTCCTTAAAAACATAATCCTTCAGCGCTCGGTTCCCACATACAATAGACAGGCGGACGCCGCCCTTATAGTTCATGTGGTGAACAATTTTCACGACCCCTACCTCACCGGTTTTCATCACATGCGGAGCGCAGCAGGCGCAAAGATCCGTATCGCCCATCTGCACGATCCGCACATCGCCGCTCAGCTCTTTCTTGCTGCGGTAGTCCATCTTCTCCAGCTCTTCGGCGGATGGATAGAAAATCCGGACCGGTTCGTTTTTCCAGATTACCTGATTGGTCTTCTCCTCCAGAAGAAGAAGCTCCTCCTCGGTCAGGGGGCCGTCAAAGTCGATGGTCGTGATCTCCTCCCCCAGGTGGAATCCCACATTGTGGTACCCCTTCCATGCGTAGCAGATCCCCGAAAGAATATGCTCCCCGGAGTGCTGCTGCATATGATCAAAGCGGTAATCCCAGTCAATCGCGCCTCTTAAGGGCTCCCCCGCCTTAAGGTTGATCGGGGATAATCCGGTCACATAGTGATAAATGTGCTCATTCTCTTCCTGCACATCCACCACCTGATACCGAAGGGCAGCGGCAGGATCCGCCGTAACCTGCTCCAGATATCCTCTGTCGCAGGCCTGTCCGCCTCCCTCTGCAAAAAAGGCCGTCTGATCCAGTTCGATTCTGGTCATTCCTGCATGTTTTTTTTCATTTGCTGGCGCGCAGGATATAACGCTTGCTTCAAAAACAGAGATGTGCGAATCCACATCGTAGAGTTTCCGGGTGATCATTCAGCCTGCTTTTTCTCCCTTTCTTCCAGTATCCGCTGCGCAATCAGCAAATCCGTTGGGGTTGTTATTTTAAGGTTCTCTTCAGAGCCCTGCACGACCCTCACCGTGCCGTCCATATATTTTTCCATAATCTGGGCGTCATCCGTGCATCTGAAATCCCCCATCACCACCGCATGCCGGTGTCCTTCGAGAATATCCGGATAGCGGAAGGTCTGGGGCGTCTGCGCTGCCCACAGGGAGGAACGCTGCGGCGTTTGTTCGATTTTGCGGTCCTGACCCACAACTTTAATGGTATCGGTAACCGGAACAGCCAGGATAGCGCCTCCGCACAGCAGGGCTTCATCAATCGTCTTACTGACATCCTCCTCCGTCACAAAGGGTCTGGCCCCATCGTGAATCACCACGGCGCTGCAGTCCTTCGGAAGGCTGGAGAGACCAATAAAGACCGACTCCTGGCGTCTGGCGCCTCCCACCAGCACCTTGGCAACCTTGCTGAGCTGATATGTTTCCACCAGGGATTCACAAAAAGAAACATCTTCCTTACCGGTTACAAGGACAATGCCTTCAATCCGGTCCATTTTCTGAAAAACCTCCAGAGAGTAAACCAGCAATTCCTTACCCTTAAGACGGATAAATTGCTTTTTTGTGCCCTTGGAAGCATTCATCATTCGTTGTCCGACACCGGCGGCCGCGACAATGGCCCAAATCTTTTCCATGAGAAAACCCCTTTTATAAACGAAGTGAATCCAGTATAATATAAAACGTCTGACTTGTAAACCGTTTTGTAACTGTTCAGGAGGGAAATGAATGTCCAGAGTCGTCCCTGTAGACTCCTTTATGCAGGAGGAAATGGCAATCTATCAAGAGCTGAATGAAAATCAGCTCTATCATTTTTATGAACCCGATCGGGGTATTTTTATTGCAGAAAGCCTGAATGTGATCGAAAGAGCGCTGCAGATGGACTGTGAAATCGAGTCCTTTCTGGTGGAGCCGAAATTTATCCCCCAGGCGGAAAAGCTCTACGAGACCTATCTTCTTCGCAAAGGCCTGTCTTTAGACAGGATGAAGGATCTTCTGATCTATACCGCTGAGCAAAAGCTCATGTCTACCCTGGTAGGCTATCATGTCAGCCGGGGCGTTCTGGCCGCCATGCGCCGCCCTTTACTTAAAACAGCCGCCGAGCTGCTGCAGGACCCGTCCTTTCATCGCATCGCCGTCCTTGAGGCGGTTCAGAACCCCACCAACATCGGCGCCGTGATCCGCAGCGCTGCAGCCCTTGGAATCGACGCCGTGCTTCTGACGGAGGGATGCTCGGATCCTTTGTATCGAAGAGCCAGCCGGGTCAGCATGGGAACCGTCTTTCAGGTGCCCTGGGCCTATCTTAGCAGGACAGAATCCGACAACTTGACCCGGACCATGCACCAATTCGGCTTTAAAACGGCAGCGATGGCCCTGACGGAAGACTCCCTTCCCATCGACGATAAAAAAGTGGGCGGCGAAGACAAGCTGGCGATCGTGCTGGGGACCGAGAGCGACGGGCTGAAAGAAAGAACCATCGCCCAGTGCGACTACACGGTGAAAATTCCCATGTATCATGGGGTGGATTCATTGAATGTGGCGGCGGCAAGCGCGGTGGCGTTTTGGGAGTTAAGGAGATAACGGTCGCAGCCTGAATGCAAAATCGAGGTTATCTATCTTTTTTATACCAATATATCAATAAAAGAAAAGTCAGATGCTCAGGAAAACGATATGTGGTCAAAGAAAAACAGGCTGTGATCAGAAAATCACAGCCTGTTTCGCTTTTACTTAGATGATTTCAGGAACAATGTCCTTGACGCATCCGATTATTTGTTGGAGAATTTTTTGCGGGCTACGTAGGAGGTGTGGAGGGCGTGATGCGCTTTCTCACCGCCGAAGCCGTCGTACCACTCAGAGTAAAGCTTCTTGATGACAGGAGATTCATGAGACATACGAAGGGTCATGGCTTCATCCTGATCGTAGAGGGCTTTCGCACGGACGGCCTTGAGGTCCACGGTGTCACGCACATACTGAGGCTGGATGGGCTGACCGCCGCCGTTGACGCAGCCGCCCGGGCAGCACATAATTTCGATAAAGCTCCATCCTTCGGGATTGCCTGCAGCGAGCTTGTCCATGACAATCTTGGCATTGGCAGCACCGGAGGCTACGCAGAGCTTCAGCTCATTTCCGCCGACCACAACGGTGGTTTCCTTGATGCCGGCAGTGCCGCGGACAGCTTTAAGCTCCAGCGGTTTGTCATCGCCGTTCAGCCAAGCATTGGCCGTACGGCAGGCAGCTTCCATAACGCCGCCGGTGGCGCCGAAGATCACGGCTGCGCCGGTGTCGTCGCCCAGCGGATCATCAAACTCCTCGTCGTGAAGAGCGGTGAATTTCAGACCTGCGCGCATGATCATCTTGGAAAGCTCACGGGTGGTCAGGGCTACATCCACATCGGGATAACCGGAAGCAGCCTGATCGTCGCGGCCTACCTCGAATTTCTTGGCGGTGCAGGGCATCACAGAGACACTGAAGATATCCTTGGGATCAATTCCCATCTTCTCGGCATAGTAGGTCTTGATAACCGCGCCGGTCATCTGCTGAGGAGATTTGCAGGAGGACAGATGTCCCAGAAGTTCGGGATAATACAGCTCGCAGAACTTAACCCATCCGGGTGAGCAGGAGGTGATCATGGGAAGGGTTCCGCCGTTCTGAAGACGCTGAACCAGCTCGTTGGCTTCTTCGACGATGGTCAGGTCGGCGCCCATGTTGGTGTCGAAGACCTTATCAAAGCCAAGACGGCGAAGAGCGGCAACCATCTTGCCTTCCACGTTGGTGCCGATGGGCATGCCGAAGCACTCGCCAAGGGTCGCGCGTACGGAAGGAGCGGTCTGAACAACAACATGTTTGGTGGGATCAGCCAGAGCCGCCCAGACCTTATCGGTATCATCTTTTTCGGTCAGTGCGCCGGTGGGACAAACAACGGTACACTGTCCGCAGGAGATACAGGGAACATCGTTCAGCTTCAGGCCGAAGGGTACATCGATATTGGTATCGATACCGCGAAGATTTGCGCCGATAACGCCAACATACTGCTCCTGGCAGGCTGCCACGCAGCGGCGGCACAGGATACATTTGTTGTTGTTGCGCACCAGATGGGCCGTGGTGGTATCCAGCTCATAGGTGGGTTTGAAGCCTTCGAAGGCATTCTCATCTACGCCATATTCCAGGCAAAGCTTCTGCAACTCGCAGTTGGTGGAACGCGGACAGGAAAGGCACTGCTTGTCATGGGTGGAAAGAATCAGCTCCAGGGTCGTCTTGCGTGCTTTCTGGACTTTTTCGGTGTTGGTGGAAATTTCCATTCCCTCCGCTACCGGATAGACGCAGGCGGTAACCATGCCGCGGGTGCCGGTGGCTTCTACAATACAGATACGGCATGCGCCGATCTCGTTCTTTTCTTTCATAAAGCACAGGGTCGGAATCTCGACGCCTGCTGCGCGGGCTGCCTCGAGAATTGTGGAGCCCTTCGGTACGCTGACAGCAATACCGTTAACTTTTACATTTACCATTTCCATTCGTTATAAGGCCCCTTTCTCACTGTTTGCTGATGGCTTTGAACTTACAGTTAGCCATGCAGGCGCCGCACTTGATACATTTGTCGGCGTTGATGTGGTAAGACGGCAGCTTATGTCCGGGAGCCACATAGTCAGTCTTGACGATGGTGTTCACCGGGCAGTTACGGGCGCACATGCCGCAGCCGATACATTTGTCTTTGTCGATGGTGAAGGTCAGCAGGTCTTTGCAGACGCCGGCCGGGCACTTCTTGTCTACAACATGGGCAATGTACTCGTCGCGGAAGAAGCGCAGGGTTGCCAGAACCGGGTTCGGGGCAGTCTGGCCCAGACCGCAAAGAGAGTTGGTCTTGATATACTGTGCCAGTTCTTCCAGACGGTCGATATCTTCCAGCGTTCCTTTTCCGGAAGTGATCTTGTCAAGGATTTCCAGCATACGCTTGGTGCCCACACGGCAGGGGGTACATTTACCGCAGGATTCATCAACCGTGAAATCAAGGAAGAACTTGGCCATATCGACCATACAGTTGTCCTCATCCATGACAATCATACCGCCGGAACCCATCATGCAGCCGATGGAGGTCAGGTTATCGTAATCAACTTCGGTATCAATCAGGCTGGCCGGGATACATCCGCCGGAAGGACCGCCGGTCTGAACCGCCTTGAATTTCTTGCCGTTGGGAATGCCGCCGCCGATATCGTAGATGATATGCTTCAGAGGCGTACCCATGGGGATTTCCACCAGACCGGTATGATTGATCTTGCCGCCAAGAGCAAAGACCTTGGTTCCTTTGGAGCGCTCGGTACCCATGGAAGCAAACCAGTCAGCACCCTTCAGGATGATCTGAGGAATGTTCGCGAAGGTCTCAACGTTGTTCTCGACTGTGGGAGAACCATACAGACCTTTGACTGCCGGGAACGGAGGTCTCGGACGGGGCTCGCCGCGGTTTCCTTCGATGGAGGTCATCAGAGCGGTTTCCTCGCCGCACACGAAAGCGCCTGCGCCAAGACGGATGGTCAGATCAAAATCAAAGCCGGAATCGAAGATGTTCTTGCCCAGCAGCCCGTATTCTCTGGCCTGGGCGATGGCGATGCTGAGACGTTTAACAGCGATCGGGTACTCGGCACGGACATACACATAGCCTTTGGTGGCACCGCAGGCATAGCCGCAGATCGCCATGGCTTCAATAATGGCATGAGGATCGCCTTCCAGAACGGAACGGTCCATGAAAGCACCGGGGTCGCCTTCATCAGCGTTGCAGACAACATATTTCTGAGGTGCCTTATTGGGCGCGCACAGAGACCATTTGCGTCCGGTGGGGAATCCGCCGCCGCCTCGGCCGCGAAGACCGGATTTGGAAACTTCTTCAATGACCTGTTCAGGGGTCATCTCGGTAAGAACCTTGCCCAGAGCGGCATAGCCGTCCATGGCAATGTATTCATCAATGTTTTCAGGATCGATAACACCGCAGTTTCTTAAGACGACACGTTCCTGGGTTTTGTAGAAAGCAGTGTCGGAAAGGGCAATGTTTCCGATTTCATCAGGAGCAACAGCGCCATGATCGTCGTAGACAAGGCGCTCAACACGACGGCCCTTCAGCAGATGCTCTTCAACGATTTCATCGACATCGTCAGGAGATACACGGCTGTAGAAGGTTCCGTCCGGGTAGATGATAACGACCGGGCCCAAAGCGCAAAGACCGAAGCAGCCGGTACGGACCAGCTTGATCTCATCGGTCAGGTTGTACTTGTCGAGCGCTTTTTCGAACTCATTCTGAATGGACATAGAACCGGAAGAAGTACAGCCGGTTCCGCCACAGATCAGGACTTGTGAACGAATCATAAATGTTACCTCCCTTTAAGCTTGTGCAGCGCCGATGGTGTACTCAGCAACGACCTTGCCGCCCTTAAGATGCTCATCAATCACGCGTTTCGCTTTTTCAGGAGTCATCTTGACATAGGTGGTCTTTTCCTTGCCGGGCTCAAAGACCTCTACGACGGGCTCAAACTGGCAGATGCCGATGCAGCCGGTCTGAGTAACAGAGACCTTGCCTTCAAGGTTCTCTTCGTTAACGCCCTGAACCAGCGCGTTCAGTACGGGACGGGCACCTGCTGCGATACCGCAGGTAGCCATGCCGACGACGACACGGATACCTTCCAGACCATCACGCAGAACGACTTTGTCTTTCATTCTGTTTTTGATAGCCTGCAGTTCAGCTAATGTTTTCATTCGTTTATTCCTTTCTTTCTTTAGGTTACTGTATTAAAATCGTCGTACTGCTCGCGCAGAAACGAGTCGATCCACTGGATGACATCCCAGCTGGACAAAGGCACATCCTCAAGAATCTGCCTCAGCTGCCTGGTGTCAACACTGACCTCTTTTCCATCTTTGGTATGTCTGAAGAGAAAATCCGTATCCGGATGTCCCTGAATCAAGGTGGTGATGGAACTTACCACATCGCCCAGAGGCGTAAAATCGATATGATCCGTATGGAAGGTCGCTTCCACCTTCGTGCCGTGATGCTCCGGATCCTGCTTCGCCGTAACGGATTCAATGGTCAGCTTTCCGTCTGCCTGCTCGCAGGCCAGCTTCAGAAGCGGAACGCCCATTCCAACCTTTCTGGTGGTGCGGGTGGTGTAAAAAGGATCCACCACGGAGCGGACAACCTCCGGTTCCATGCCGCAGCCGTCATCAATAATGGAAAGGGTCAGCACCTGATCTTTTTCGTCGATCAGAATCTGCGTCAGGCCGGCTCCGGCCTTCACCGAATTCTCGGCGATATCCAGTATGTTCAGCGATAATTCTTTCATAGGGACCTCAAATACTCAAACAGACGTCTTCTGACCAGCGCGCTGGAATAGGGCTCGTCATCGATATCGAGATAATCGTTCTCTTCTCTGAGCTGATCCAGATAGTGGGCATCCGAACTGACAAGGATCTTCAGATCCTGCAGATGATATTTTTCAATGTAAGCTTCCTTGTTGGCCGCATCATTCAGCTCGGCAATGTGAAATCCCGCATAATGCGGAAACTCGCCAAGAATCTCAATACAGCCGTTGGCCGGTCTGTCGATATGAGCCGGATAACAAATACCGCGGTACTTTTTAACCAGCTCCGGCGCTTCATCAAGGGTTATCGTTGTCGCATTGATCAGCAGATCTTCTTCGCGTCCGATGATTTCATCTTCACCGTTCAGGATCAGCTGTTCACCGAAAATATCTTCCCGGTTCCTGATCCGGATTCTGCGCGTATCTACCTCGTCATTGAAGGCAAGGGCTTCTTCCAGTGTCTCGAAAAGGCAGACGACATGGATATCCTCCGCGGTTGTCAGCTCCATTCCTGCCACCGGAACAATGCCGTAGCGTCTGGCCGCCTCAAAAAAGGCCGGACAGTTGCGGGAGCTGTTATGGTCAGTCAACGCCATCAGGGTAACCCCGTTCAGGCTGGCCATGCCCGCAAGATTGTTGGGCGTATTGTCGTTATCGCCGCATGGCGAGAGGCAGGAATGCACATGAAAGTCGTAATAGTAGTGAGTCATGAAAGGAGTCCGGAAAGCAAAACAGCAATCTCGTACGCGCTTTTCTCACTGGTAAGCACATTGATGAATTTCTGGTTTGCCAATTCGATCAGATCTTCCGGTAACTCCACGCCTTCCGCCAGAAGAACGCAGGAGCAGTCCGCCAGAGATGCCACCGCTATGACGTTGTTGTTGGACATGATGGTAATCCAGGCATTGTCCATCTGCGCGCGGCCCATTACCCAGGAAAGCAGATCGCCGATGTAAACACCGTCAATGCTGCGGTCCGGATCCGGGAGCGCTAAGGCCTTGAACCCATGGCCGGGCAAATCTCCAACTTTCATACGAACCTCTTATCTCTTTCCCAGAAGGATGCACTGGTCGCACGATGCAATTCCTTTGACGACATCCTCCGCAAAGGCGCGGCAGGAGGGCGCGCCGCAGGCGCCGCAGTCTATGCCGGGAAGCGTATCCTTCAGTTTTTGTATGTCTGCCATCATCCGCATGGACTTAACGATGCTGTCCGAAAGCTTATTGATGGGCTTGTAAACCGGCAGTTCATTGAACAGATACATTTCAGGAATATACTGTTCTTCATCCGGGCTCAGGAAGTTCTGAGACACCGGCAGAAACTGTCTTAGATTCTGAAGCCTTGCTTTGGCAATGAAAGGATTCTGAACCGTCAGCACGCCGCCGACGCAGCCGCCGGGACACGCATTCAGCTCAATAAACTTAACTGCCGGAATGTTGCCATTCTCGATTTGCTCCAGAACATTAATTACATTCTCGATTCCGTCCGCCGCAAGGTATTCCTCGTTGAAAAGCGCCGTGGCTTCGCCGCCGGAGCTGGCCCAGCCGATGCCGACCATGCCGGATTCGGTGGAAATCTGAATCTCACTGTCTCTCGACATCTCGCCGATCAGCTGGAAGTAGATATCGCTCATGGATACTACCTCGTCCACCTGAGAGGTGTAGTCCGCAAAGCCGTTTTTGACATAGCTGACCTTAGCCGGACAGGGGCTGATAAAGCAGACGCCGATATCTTCGCTCTTCAATTCGGGATGGTTCTTAAGGGCTCTTTCCCTGGCAAGCTTTGCGGCCACCTCCATGGGAGGCAGCATATGCATAATGTTCTCCTGCAGGGAAGGATATCTCAGACCAATCAGACGTACAATGACAGGACAAGCGGAGCTGATGACGGGATGAACAATTCCATCAACCTTCAGATATTGTCTGGTATAGGCCGAGACAAGCTCTGCGGCCTTGGAAACCTCAAACACATCATCAAATCCGATCTTCAGCAAGCCGTTCAAAACGTAATCCACATCGTCCAGATTGTCAAACTGACCGTACAGGGAAGGCGCGGGAAGCGCGATCTTGTAACGGAAGCGTTTCATGGAATCCAGTTTTCCGCTGACAGCTCTCTTTGCTTTGTTGCTGCAGATTCTGATGCATTCACCGCAGTCGATACAGCGTTCTTCGCTGATCACAGCATGTCCATCCTTGATACGGATCGCCTCTGTCGGACAGCGCCTCAGGCAGTTGGTACAGCCCGTGCACCTGCGAGGGTCCAGCCGAACGGAATGTTCATAGGTAAAATCATTTGCCATATCTGCACTCCAGGGCTTTGTTATGTCAGATTAACCTTCATGGTGATGGTGGTTCCGACACCAAGTTCCGTATCAATTTTCATCGAATCTGTATATCGTTTCATATTCGGAAGGCCCATTCCTGCTCCGAAGCCGAGAGATCTGATATTGTCGGGAGCCGTCGAATAACCTTCCTGCATCGCCAGTGAAACATCCTTGATGCCTGGTCCATGATCAGCCAGGATGATTTCGATACAGTCTTCATGGACGATGACATCCGCAGCGCCGCCGTTGGCATGAATGACCATGTTGATCTCGCCCTCATACATAGCGATGGACACGCGCCGGATAATTTCAGAGGGCAGCCCGAGCTGTCTTAGGTTTCTTTTGACCGCGGTGGAAGCTTGCCCTGCAGATGTAAAATTCTCTCCATCTACATCGAAGTGAAATACCAACGCGTCAGGCATGCTTGACCGCCTTTCCCACAAGACCATTTGTATAAAGGGTTCCGCAGGCATCGTACATACGCATCTCTGTAGACATAAGCACCAGGCCGTTGTCCTCCGCAAGATGAATCATCTCCAGAGACGGGCGTTTGGAACGGACGAATACGATGCAAACCATGTCCATCATTTCCGCCGTGCGGATTACCTGAGGATTGACAAGACCGGTCAGAAGCACGGCCTGATCCTTTACATAGGCAAGGACATCGCTCATCATATCCGAACCGCAGGCTGAATAAACATGGCGGTCCATCTCATCCGGACAGCACAGAACTTCTGCGTTCAAAAGTTGCTGAATGGTTCCGATTTTCATAGTTTTATTCTTTATACTTGGCAAGAATGCCGGCGACATCTGATTTGGTCAGACGTCCATGAACATCTTCGTTAACTGTCAGAACAGGAGCCAGACCGCAGGCACCGATGCAGCGGCATGCCTGCAGGGAGAATTTACGATCCTCGGTGCATTCATCCACATCAATTCCAAGCTGGCTTTTCAGCTCTTCCAGAACATCTCCGGAGCCTTTTACATAGCAGGCTGTTCCAAGGCAAACGGAAATATTGTACTTTCCTTTCGGGGAAAGCGCAAACTGTGCATAGAATGTAGAAACGCCGTAAACCTTCTCCAGCGGAACATCCATTCCATCAGCGATCATCTGCTGAACTTCGATGGGCAGATAGCCATAGATATCTTGGGCTTTCTGCATGACAACCATCAGGTTGCTCTTATCATCGCAGTTTTCAGCAATCACAGCCTTGAGCTGGGCTTCCTGCTCAGGCGTCCCGGTAAACGGGAGCGTGCTGATTTTCTTTTGCATAAGCTTAGATCCTCCTAAACAACTATTTACATAACCTGCAGGGAAACACGCGCATGTCTTACCCACAGACACTATATCGGATATATTATAGCAGGCATTCGTGCAGTTTTCAACAAAAAAAAGAAAGACCGGAAGATTTGCATCCGGTCTTTTCTCCAGAAAAAACATTAATAAATCCAGT
Organism: Bacillota bacterium; assembly: GCA_017634575.1. Lineage (GTDB taxonomy): Bacteria > Bacillota > Clostridia > Lachnospirales > Bianqueaceae > RUG760. Next base: position 15,183 of record JAGBND010000075.1, on the reverse strand, counting down.
CCCCGCCCTCGCCGGATTCCATCCGTTTCACAAAGCCCTGTTTAAAGGAGCTGATCATCTGAAAACCGGCTTTTCGCTGGATTTCCTCGATCCGTCTGATCAGTTCGCGGTCATAATCTTTTCGGCAGGCCGTCTCTTCATCAAAGACCATGGTGCAGGGATTCTCATCGCTGTAGGCTTCCCACTTGCGCATCCCCGGATGATTGGGATCCGAGCTGCGGGCAAAGGAGGTTACCGCGCCTGCCACCTCGTCCTCCAGAAGATCCGTTACCTCTTCGATATTGGCAGAGGGTACACGGTGGGTATTGTAGAAAACAAAGGAAATGTCCGCGCAGTGCCAGGCCGGACGGCGGCCGTTGACATCGAAATCGACCACAAAGGTATAGAGGTAATCCTTCACGGAAGAGACGCGGGCTTTCGCTTCAATAAAGTCATTGGTGGCGCCTCTGGCTCCGGCGTCCACCAGGGCCAGGCGGGTGATATCTTTATCCGGGTAAGCTTTTTTGAACAGCCGGATCAGCTCATCTGTCTCTTCTCCGAACATTTTCTGAAGCATGGCCATTTTCGCCTCTTCCGGCATTTCTTCATCCGGCATGGGGCCGAAGCAGGTGAATTCCCCAAAAACGGTGCCGGCAATTACCGGGACGGTTTTGGCATGCTCCGTAAAGCCGACGATCATGGGGTCGCCCACATAGAACTCATTCGGCACCGGATTCCAGCTGATGTAGATATCCTCTTCCTTGATCAGCTTGTACTGGGCTTTATTGTAGGCCCGCTCCAGCACATCGTAAGGCACCGTCTCCAGGCGGGAGACCTCCTCCTCCGGAATCGAAAGCTCCTTCAGGATCGCCAGGACCAGCTTCCGGTGCTGCTCCCCGATTTTCTCAGGCGGCGTAAAGAGCCCTCTGAAGAGGCCGCTCATGATAATGCCTTTCTGGAACAGGCCGTCTGCTTCGGGAATCTGCATCAGGGTTTCCACTTTTCCGCCGCCGCCGGATTGTCCGAAAATGGTTACATTGTCGGGATCGCCGCCAAAGGCGCCCACATTGCGTTTCACCCAGCGCAGGCATTCAACCAAATCGGCCATGCCGGCATTGACGGAATTGGCATACTTTTCGCCAAAGGATGACATATCCAGGAAACCAAGAATATTCAGCCGGTGATTCACGGTAATAACCACCACGTCGCCGTATTCAGCCAGGGCATCGCCTTCATAAGAGACCTGCTCGATGGAGGAGCCATTGGCATAGCCGCCTCCGTGGAGCCAGACCAGCACCGGTTTCTTCGCCTGCGGATCCAGAGTGGGAGTCCACAGGTTCAGGTTCTGGCAATGCTCGTTGGACGGCCAGAACCGGTGAGGAATCAGGATCTCTCCGGAAGGGGCGGGTTCGCCCATGGTGGGACAGATATATCCATAGTTCGTGGCATCCTTGATGCCTTCCCAGCTTTTTGGCGGCACCGGCATCTGCCAGCGGTCCGCGTAGGCATATTCAATTCCCTGAAAAGCAAAAATGCCATCCAGATAGTAGCCCTTCAGCTTTCCTTCCGCTGTCTGAACAACGGTTGTCTCGTTTGAGCAGTAGAATTCTCTGGCCATTGAAAAATTCCTCCGTTATACGTGATCCGATCTATGTGCTTCCTTGCGCAGACGCCCGGTCTTGCGCTGCAGCTTTTTTCCCATCAATCCGTCAGCCGATGGGTTCAAAATCCGCCGCCCCGTGCTTGCAAAGCGGGCAGACAAAGTCCTCGGGAAGGGGATCTCCTTCATAGATATATCCGCAGACCTTGCAGACCCAACCCTTCTTGCCCTCTGTCTGGGGCTTCGGCTTTACGTCTGACTGATAATAGGTATAGGTCATGGTTTCCGCATCAGAAATAACCCTGGCTTCGGTAATGGAGCAAATGAAAAGTCCGTGGGATTCAAAATCCACATATTGCTCCACCTTCAAAGACATAAAGGCATTGATATACCGGGGCAGGAAGGCCAGGCCGTTGTCGGAGCGCATCAGCTCTGTCCCTTCGAATTTATTTACGGAGCGTCCGCTCTGGAATCCAAAGCGCTCGAAAATGCTGAAGGGCGCATCCTTGGACAGGCAATTCACATTCATGATGCCGGTCTGTTTGATAACATGATAGGAATAGTTTTTCTTGTTGATGGCTACCGCAACCCGGTTGGGATTGTCCGTCAGCTGGGTTACCGTATTGCCGATCATGCCGTTGTCCCGGCTGCCGTCATTGGAGGTAATCACATACAGCCCGTAGCCGATCTTGAAAAGGGCCTTCAGGTCGTTTTTATTGGCGGCTTTGGGATCCTTGGCGATATATTCGGCGCACAGCACGTCCGAGAGCTGGTCCAGCTGTTCTTTGGATTCCTCCGAAAGGGCGGATTTGATATGCACCACCTGCTCCAGAATCTGCACGTTCTTGCTCTTCTCAAACATGCCGGTCATCACCTTGGCCGCCTGGGGCGCCCAGGAACCGTTTTCAATCAGCGCGACGGTGCGGCCCTGATAGCCGTGCTCGGTGATGCGGCTGATAAAATCGCGCATGAAGGGATAAATATCGGCGTTGTAGGTGGTGGTCGCCAGCACCATCTTGGGATAACGGAACGCATTGGCCACAGCCTCAGCCATATCGCATCTGGCCAGATCGTTCACCACTACCTTGGGGCAGCCGGCAGCTTCCAGTTTGGAAGCCAGGGTCTCCACTGCTTTTCTGGTATGTCCGTAAACGGATGTATAGGCAATAAAGATGCCGTCCTCCTCCGGCGTATAGCTGGCCCAGGTTTTATACAGGCCGATATAGTAGCCCAGGTTTTCACTAAGCACCGGTCCATGAAGCGGGCAGATCTTTTCAATATCCAGGCCGGCGGCCTTTTTCAGGACGTTGAGCACCTGGGTTCCATATTTTCCAACGATTCCGATATAGTAGCGCCTGGCTTCATCGATCCAGGGCTCAGAAACATCGTTGGCGCCGAATTTGCCGAATCCGTCTGCGGAAAACAGCACTTTCTCGGTGCTTTCGTAGGTCATCATAACCTCCGGCCAATGCACCATGGGGGCTGCGACAAAGTTCAGCACGTGGCTGCCGAGGCTGAGGGTGTCCCCTTCCTTCACCACAATACGGCGATCCTCATAGCCGGTGCCGAAGAAGTTCTGGATCATGGCGAAAGCCTTGGCCGAAGAGACGATGGTGGCTGTGGGATAAACATTCATAAAGTTGGCGATATTGGCGGAATGATCCGGTTCCATATGCTGGACGACCAGATAGTCCGGCGCCTTATCGCCGAGGATTTTCTGAATCTGATCCAGCCACTCATGACCGAAATGCTGGTCCACGCTGTCCATGATAGCGACCTTCTCGTCCAGAATCAGATAAGAGTTGTAAGCCATGCCATGAGGCACCTTGTACTGTCCCTCAAAAAGATCAATCTGATGATCGTTCACGCCGACATAGCGGATGCTGTTTGTGATTTCCATACCTAAAATATCCTTTCTGAAATTAATAACAATTACTTCATCACGCAGGTCTTCTGTTCGCCTTTCATTCCGGCCGGAGCTTATCTAGGCATAGGCCTGCCCTCTTTCGGGCTTATTCCCGTCTGTCCTTTCTGATAAAGGGTTCTCGGATCTCCTCTCTCAGCAGCAGTGAATAAAGGGAAGGCCGTCTGTAAGCGTTTCCATGCACCTCATATGCCCGGTAATCCCTCAGCTTGTCCAGGTCGAGGGAAACGGCGTAGATGCCTTCCGCGCCTCCCGTTTCCATTTGAAGCGTATCCAGAGAGCCGGTCGATTCGGGGGTGTACATAACCCCGTCAAAAAGGGTTGAGTGGCCGTTGCAGTCAGGCTTTCCTTCCGGATAGTTGCAGGTGGCGATGGCCATCATGTTTTCATTGGCGCGGGTTCTAAGACCGCTTAAGCGGTTAATTTCCATGGGGCAGGCGTTCGGAACCAGCACCAGCTCGGCGCCCTTGAGCATCAGAATTCGGGCGCTCTCGGGAAATTCCCGGTCGAAGCAGATCATGCTGCCTACGTTGACGGATCCCTTTTCCGTGTCCAGCTTCACCACAGGGAAGCTATCGCCCCTTGCCAGGGATGCCTCGTCGGAAAAATCGCAGGTATGCACTTTGGAATAGTCATATTTGGGTCTGCCATAGCGGTCGTACAAAATCACGCTGTTTTTCGGTCCCTCAGGCGTCATCTGCAAAAAGCTTACGGCAATGGCGATCTCGTATTTTTCGGCCATCTGGCCGAAAGCCCGCATCCATTCGCTGTCGGCCTTCATCGCCAGAGACTGCAGCCGCTTTGGATCTTTGGGAATCTGATATCCGATGCTCCACATTTCGGGGAACAGGCATATATCCGCTTTAAGCTCCTTGGCTTTTTGAACGGCCAGCTCGCTTTTTCTCAGCTGCGCCGCGAAGAAAGCCTGATCCTGCTGCGGATTTTCGGAAAGCTTTTCCGGCAGAATCTGCAAAAAGGCCAGCTTGATCAGCGTCCGGTGCAGATCCCACTCCGCGCCGTCCACCATAATCCGAGGACACCGATGCAGACCGCGGCCGTAGGCTCTGACGGCCTTGAAGATTTTCCGGGTAAACTTCCACTGTCCCAGCTCTGTTACATCCATCTGCCCGTCCGTAATCAGATCGACGACGAAGCAGCCTTCATTAAAGCCGGAGTCTTCGCTGGTAAAGCGTATCTCCTGTATATGCTGCATCTGACGGATGCCGGGGGCAATTTTTCCCACCTCCGTCAGGCGGGCTTCCCCCTGGTCCAGCTTGTCCGCCAGAATCAGACTCAGGGTCAAAAGATCCGAGGCATCGAAACCGTCGCTGTGCAGGCGTATCGCCCGAAGGATTTCCTTTTTCCCCGGCAGCTCCTTTTTGTAGGGTTTAAAATATTCCTTGGCAAATTCATAGCTTTTCAGGGCATGATCTTTCTTTCCCTGCAGCTTTCCCACATCGTGGAAAAGCGCAGCGATCTTGACCTGTTCGACAGCCTCTTCGCTGCCGCCTGCCATCCGCATGAAGAAAGCTGCTCTTTCGATGACATGAGAAATATGCGTCCACCCGTGAAAAACAGCGTCTCTTCTGCTGTTTTTCTCTCTTTCTTCAATGGTATCATAAATTTTCCGGATGGATTCATCCTTTACAAAAGTATCAAATATACCCATTACATCCCCTATGCCCTGCACGGTTATTCAAAAAAAGGCGTTTTTCCACGTTCTATCGGTTTATATAAATCAGTCTGCAATATCTCTGTGTATTATTCCAAGTGTATCATTGAACGATCAATATTTCAATCTTTTTCTTTGAAAGAAACACCGCTCAAGCGGCCGGGGCACAGACCTGCCCATCGCTTCGCAACGAAAAAAACCGGCCGCAGAGGCCGGTTTTTCCGTATGGTTTATTGATGGTTCTGCCATCGCCGTCACAGTCACATCTGCCGCACCTTAGCCGATGAACTGAAAGGCCGTAAAAGCGACGTAAATCAGAAGCAGCGCAATGCCCTGCCAGCGCTTGATCTCGCCTTTCACAAGCGAAGGAACGCACATGATCAGCATGACCAGCCACATGACAGGCATATCCACCAGCAGGGAGGCGTTATGTCCTGCCAGCATCTTCTCCGCCGGAAGGGCAAAGGGCCGAATGGAAATGGCCATACCGGACACCAGAACAATATTGAACAGGTTGGCTCCTATAATATTGCCCAGCGACAGGGCGCCGTGCCCCTTTACAAGGGAAGTAATGGCCGTCACCAGCTCCGGCAAAGACGTTCCCAGCGCCACCATGGTAAGGCCGATAACGCTGTCCGGAACGCCAAGGGCCTGGGCGATTTTGGTGCCATTGTTAACCAGCAGATTGGCGCCTACCGCAATAACCGCCGCGCCGATTACCAAAAGCACAAGCTCCATCCAGAGTGGTCTTTCCTTTTCTTCATCGTCTTCTTCCGTATCTTCCGCAGCTTCCGGATTTTTCTTCATGTGAAGCACGCTGGTGACCATATAGATCACGAAGAACACCAGAAACCCGATTCCCTGCCAGCGGGCAAAGGTGCCGCTGGTATAGGCGATCAGGCTGTACAAAACGGCAGCAACGCCAAAGAAGATGGAAGGGAGCATGAAGGTTTTTGTGTTTACCTTGCCGGGTTTGATCGCCATGGTAAGGGCTGCGATCAAGCTGGTGTTGCAGATAATGGATCCGATGGCATTGCCGTAGGAAATGCCCGAATTTCCCTGCATCGCCGCCTGGGCGGAAACCATGACCTCCGGCAGGGTTGTGCCAATCGACACCACCGTTGCGCCGATCAGAAGCTCTGGAAGATGAAACCGATGGGCAATGCCAACCGCGCCGTCCACAAACCAATCGCCGCCTTTAATCAGCATCACAAAGCCAAGCAAAAACAAAAGAATCGGAACTAACATAGAAATTATACCCCCTCATAGCGCATCTCTGTGCGGATCTGTGCCCGACATGAAGCGTGAATCGTTCAGGCAAAGAAAGAATGAATATAGCACAGAAAGCAGATTATCTTCAAAAATCTGATTATTTGGACGAAAATTTTGTCTAAGCGGCATCAACCCAGGATGACGGCATCCGGGCACTCTTTGATGGCCGCCTCGTGGCCCACCACAGCCGTGCGTCCTTTTTCACCCATCTCTTCCAGCACATCGGTCCAGGAAAGCAGATCCTCTTTGCTTGTTTTAAGCATCTGTTCCAGCATGTTAAGAATCTCTTCCTTCGTCGTTCCGTTCAGATACCTGGCATCTGCAATCATGCCGCGCTGCGCGGGCATCAGAAGCGGATCCATCTCACCGATGGTTGAAATAATGTATTTATCAAAGGCCTCGCCGCGGTCTGCGAACTCTTTGAGAGCCTGGGCCATCTGTTTGTAAACCTGAAGGGATTTTGCAGGCGAAGGATCCCGATAAGAATAGACCACCATGCGGCCTTCTCTGCCTACCCTGAAGCCCGTTCCATAGGCGCCGCCCTGGACGCGGACACGGTTCCAGAGATAGTCCAGGGACAGAATATTGCTGACACCGGCCAAAGAGCCGTCCGCCTTTCTGCCGGTTTTTGACAAATGATAAGCGCTGGCAGCATAACCCACCTGAGCGGGGATCACAACAGCCGTATGATCCGGCAGATCGCTGGTATAGCTGACATTTTCCGGAATCGCATCCGCATTTCCCTCCGGGAAGGAACGAAGAAGCGCCTTCACATCCACCTCCTGGGAAGCTGTTTCAGAGAGGATCAGCCGCTGATTCGTGAAGATGGCCTTCATTTTCTCTTCCAGATAGGAAAGATATGGCGCAAGAGATTCCTCCAGGTTCTGAACAAGACCCTTCAGCCACAGATCCCTGGTGTAACCGCCGGTCGCTTCCGCCACCGCCGCCTTGGCGCTGTAGGGCGCTTCTGCCAGCATCATGGCATACATGTTGCCGCGGCCGATGAGATACTGCTTGGCGATCTCGTTAAGCTGCAAAAGAATATTCTTCGCTGCATTCTGGTCGCTGAAGGATGTGCGGAGCAAAACCTCCGGAATCAGCTCGAAGGCTTTATCCAGATTTTCCTCCAGCACGCTGCACTTCACGGTGAAGCAGGGTTTGCAAAGGGCAGGATTCTTGTCGGATCCGTAAACCTCCACGTCAAAGGAAAGCGATCCCAGATAGGTTTTCAAGGTTTCCTGAAGCTTTAAAGGATCCGGATAGTTTTCGGTAGGCAAATTCTCCAAAAGCTCCGGCAGGATGGAAAGCTTCATTAAGTCATCCTTGCTCTGGTCGCCCAGAGAGAAATACAGGCGAAGGTGAACAATTCCATTGGTTGGAACCGGATGGTACAAAAGCTTCACGCCTTCCGCCTCGCAAACCTTGGTTTCAACCCAGTCAATGTCCGCCTTTACATCCGAAAGGGACAGGGTAGGCAGGGTTTCGATCTGCTCTTTTGTATCCGGGGTTGCCTGCCAGGAGACAAGTTTTTCATTCATCCTGCGGCATGCTTCAAAATCAGCCTCGGACCATGCGCCGGTAATTTTGGCAAGGCGCTCGTCCTCTTCCTGCTGAAGCTGTTGCGTAAGGGTGGCGGAGGGAAGCATCCGAAGCTCCTTGAAGGCTTCCTCCTTGAGAAAGATTTCCGCATAAAGCTGATCCATGCTTCCATCTTCGATCATCTGACGGATGGCTGCGATGGTATCGGTAAAGCTCAGCCACATTTCCGGCTTACCGCCATAAAGCCAGGAATTCAGCGTGCGGATATTGCGCATCAGCCCCTGGGGCTCTCTGGGCTGCTTCACCTGAAAAGCAAACGCATTCAAAGAAGCCCGCATCGCCTCTTTGCTAAGGCCCTTTTTCCCGATCTCCTTCAAGGTTCCGAACAGGAGCTCTCTGAGTTTTGCAAAGTTATCTTTACTGGTATTTTTCAGCGCGACAATCAGGAAAGGCTGCAGTCCATCCGACTGAATATCCGCTTCCACATTCTGGGCAAGCCCTGCGGACAAAATCGCCTTGGTCAGCGGCGCTTCATTGGAGCCGGTCAGCACATCCAGCAGAATCTGCGCTGCGGTAAGCCTGGTTTTTTCATCATAGCGCCCGACAATGCGTCCGAACACCAGATGGGCCTGGGTTTCGGTATTTTCATCGGGCCCCACGGCATAAAACTCTTCCTCCACGTCAGGCTCTGAAGACTGATCCGTAAAGGGGATTTCAGGCAGATTCTCCACCCGGACCTGTTTGTCCAGATAGCTTTCGATGAGCTTCATGGTCTTGTCGAAGGGAATATCGCCGTCCAGGTAGAAGTAGGCGTTGGATGCGCTGTAATACCGGTGGTATTCGCTGCAGAACTTTTCATAAGTCAGCGTAGGAATATCCTTCGGTTCTCCGCCTGAATTGAAGCCATAGCAGCTGTCGGAGAAAAGCATATGGACCAGATGCTGCCCGATCTGCTCGTCCACGTTGGATGTGGCGCCCTTCATTTCGTTAAGAACAACGCCCTTGTAGGAAGGTTTTCCTTCCTCATCCAGCTCGATATGCCAGCCCTCCTGATAAAAGATATTGGGATTGGTCAGAATAGCCGGCGCAAACACGGCATCCAGGTAAACCTCGGTCAGGTTCAGAAAATCCTGCTCGTTGCGGCTGGATATGGGATACATGGTTTTGTCCGGGAATGTGATGGCGTTCAGGAAGGTCTGCATGGAGCTTTTCAGAAGCTCCACAAAGGGCTCCCTGACCGGATATTTAGCCGATCCGCATAAAACGGAATGCTCCAGTATATGGAAAACGCCGGTGCTGTTTTCAGGAACCGTCTTGAAGGCCACTGAAAACAACTTGTTTCTCTCCTCGGATTTCATCCAGATCAGTCTGGCGCCGGTTGCATCGTGCTCCATTTCGATCATACAGGCGTTCTGCTCGGGTATGTCCGTCATTCGTTTGATGGTAAAACCATATCCTTTTGCATCCACTTTAAGTTCCATATCCTCTTTCCTCCTGTTGGTTTGCTGAATATCGCTCTTGCAGCGGTTCAGAACAATCTTTGCCTTGCTGAACCCATGAATTATCTCTAAAAAAGCGGCGCGACAAACTTCATGATCTGGCCAAGAATCCTGTAAAGGACCTTCTCATGCTCGATCTGCTCCCGGTCCACCAGCTTCGAAACGGCAAAAACCTCCTCAAAGTCCGCTTTAATCTCACGGATACAGGGACATTTATACAGATAGGCGGCGCATTCAAAATGATGGTACAGGCTGCGGTAATCAAAATTGATGGATCCCACAACGCCTTTCACATCATCGCTGATCACGGTCTTCGAATGCATAAAGCCGGGGGTATATTCGTAAATCTTCACCCCGCATTCAGTCAGACGGCGGTAATGGGATTTTGTCAATGAATTGGCTACAATCTTGTCCGGGATGCCCGGAACCACGATCCGCACATCAACGCCCCGCTCGCCTGCAAAGCAAAGGGCCGCTTCCATTTCCCCATCCAGAATCAGATAAGGAGTCATAATATAGATATACCGATCCGCCCTGTACAGCATATCCAGATAAATGTTCTCTCCCACCTGCTCCTGGTCCACGGGAGAATCCGCATAGGGCATAATATAACCCGCCTCATGGTCCGGCGCGGGATCCGCCTCCTCATGCAGATAAGGCTCATAAACGGCTTCACTGACATTCAGATTCCACATCTGAAGGAACATCAGCGTGAAGCTGGAAACCGCAGGTCCTTTGATCATCAGACCGGTATCCTTCCAATGGCCGAATCTGGTGATCCGGTTGATATATTCATCGGCCAGGTTGATGCCGCCCGTAAAGGCGCACTTGCCATCAATAACCAGTATTTTCCGGTGATCTCTGTAATTGTAATGGGACGAAAGGATCGGCTTGATCGGCAGGAAGGTTTTTGCCTGGATGCCTTCCTTTTCCAAAAGCTTGAAGTAGCCCGGTCTTAGATAGAAAACCTCACTCATTCCATCATACAGCACCCTGATCTCAACGCCTTGCTTTACCTTATTCAAGAGAATTTCCAGGATCTTTCCCCACATATAGCCTTCATCGATAAAGAAATACTCCAGAAAGATAAACTTCTCAGCCTGCTCCAGCTCTTTCAGCAGGGCCTCGAAGTAGGCTTCTCCCGACGGAAAATAGACAGCCTCTTTGGAGCGACAGATGGGGAAGCAGCCGCTTCGGTTGGCAAAGTTTACCAGATCATCGGTTCCTGAGCCGTTATCCTTCAGTTCCCGGTATACCGCTTCATCCTTCGGCAGTATATCCTTGGTTGCCACCACCTGCTGCCTTACCTGACGAATCAGATTCCGATAGCCCAGATTGACTCTGGAAAAAAGCAGAAAGAATCCCCCGAGCACAGGGGTCAGCGCGATAATCCACATCCAGGTGAGCTTGGAGGTTGGATCCATGCGGCTGTTGATCAGGTAAATAATGATCATCACCGTTACAACCGCCGAAATGCTTTTTACATACGGAACCGCCTGATAAACCCATTCATACAGCGCCACCAGAGAAAGCACCTGAAGAACAAGCAGCAAAAAAATGATCAGAAAACGGCTGAAAACAAGTCTCAGCAATCCCTTTCTGACCGGCTTCGCCAGACGGACGAATTTCTCTTCATTTCCCGTATTGCCAGCTTTCTTTTTCATGGTAGCTTCTTCTTTCTGTTCCTCCTGTAAGCGTCATCCGGCCTGCAGATCCATGCCATCTGCAAGCAGGCTTACGGGCGCATTGTTATTCGTCTAAAATATACCTTCCGAAATCCTCAACATGCTTGAAATATGCATCGCAGTTCTCTCTCATGAAGGACTCGATTTCGGGAATATCATTGGCCCAGCCGGCGGCGGCAAAGGTCACGCCGGCCGCTTTTGCCATATCATATCCGGGCTTCAGATCGTCCAGCACCAGCAGATCTTCCGGTTTCAGATCAAATCTGCGTTCGATTTCGTACAGGCAGTAGGGATCGGGCTTTCGTTTTTCAGGCTCCAGATCCCAGCCAAAAATCAAATCCGGTTCGGGAAGATGATTGGCCTGATAATCTCTGCGGATATAGTTGGAATACGAATGGGATACCACCGCAATAAGGCCGCCCTTTTCCTTGTAGGACTCAAGGATTTCCTTCATTCCGGGATAGGCCAGCGGGATATGGTCTTTGACATAATCGCTCCAGAAAGCCTCTTCCTCTTTCAATTCCTCCTGAGAAAGACCGCAGATATCCACAAACAATCCGATCACGCCCGGATCGAAATTCAGACGGAAGTACTCGTTAAGATCCATCTGAATTTCCGGGCGTTTGATTTTCATATATTCCACAAAAGATGGATAATGAATGGTTGCGGTGCTGTTTACCACGGTATCATCGTGATCGAGCACCAGACATTTATATTTCATCCGTTCTTCTCTCAATCCAAAACAACTTCTGCAAGAACCGGCATGGCCGGAATGGCGCCATGGCGGCTGGTAGTAAGCGACGCTGCCTTGTTGGCGAAAAGGATATAACGGTTTATCTCCTCCTCGTCAAGGCCTTCCAGACCGCCTCTTTCCGCAATTTTGCTGAGGAAGGCGCCGAAGAAGGTATCGCCGGCTCCATTGGTATCGGCAACCTTTACCTTAAAGCCCGGCACGGTTCCGGTGAGCTTTCCAAAGCGCCACATGGCGCCTTTGGAGCCAAGGGTAACCAAACCCAGACGAACGCCCTGCTCCATCAGCTTTTCAAGGGCCGCCGCCGGATCTGCTTCACCGCAGATCAGACGGGTTTCCTCGTCGCTGATCTTGACGATATCGCAATAGGAAAGCGGCATGCGCATTCTTTCCATCGCCTGTTCTTCATCCGGCCACAAAACCGCCCGGTAATTGGGATCATAGGTAATCAAAGCGCCGGCTTTCTTCGCCGCTTCAACGGTTTTCATAATGGCATCCCTGCAGTCCGGATTTGTCAGAGAGACGCTTCCAAAATGCAGAATATCCGCATCTTTTGCTGCTTCAATGGCCTGGGATGCGTCGATCTGCGTATCGGCTCCCGGATTGCGGAAGAAGGAAAAGCTGCGCTCGCCGGATTCATCCACCGTAACAATCGCCAGGGTGGTGTTGGTCTGCTTGCTGATCTGCAGACCTTTCACGTCCACATGATTCAAAATCAGGGTATCCTTCAGCATGGCTCCATAGGCATCGTCTCCGATGCAGCCGATGAAAGCGGTTTGCGCGCCAAGTTTGGAGGCAGCGACGGCTACATTGGCAGGCGCGCCGCCGGGATTGGCGGCGAAGTGCCTGATGCCATTTTCATCTACATGGGTCTGCGTCATATCGACCAGTATTTCGCCTAATGCTGTAATTTTCATATATCTTCTCCTGCTCGAAGCTTAAAAGACAATTTCGTTTGTTTTCTCTGCCAGAGGGCCGGCCATCGCATTTTGCCGCGCTTTGCCGAAGAAATCCTTGTCAAAGACAATATCTGTTCCATCCGGGTTCTCGTAGCGTTCTTCCGGCTCAAAGGCCATTCCCAGCAGTTCGGAGCTTACCATCTGCGGGGCCGCATCCGGGATATAGTCGTAAAGATTGGTTTCCAGCTTCCAGCCATTCTCCTGCCGGGTCAGATTCAGGATCAGATCCTCTGCTTCCTGTTCACAGGCATTTTCTTCTTTTTTCCAGGCCTTCGCGCCGCCCAGATATACATTTCCGGATGCCCATACCGGCAGATGGCAGTAATAACGGTCCGAGCTTACGCTTCCCATGCCGCAGTATCCCTCGAATTTAGCTGCCCACTCCTCATAAGTGGGGTAATCGTCAAAGGGGAAGGTGCCGCATTTAAAGTTCATGGTATCCCAGCCCTTTGCCTCCGGCCCGGCCTGCTCTACGGCATTCTGCAGACCCTGGAATAAAGGATGAATCGGTTTCTGCACAAAGATATTGTTGTAGAAACGGTTGTCTCCATGGAGGAAGGTCATAAAGCCGGCGACATGGGTGCCATGGGGAACATGATAGGGGGTGTATCTTGGGGAGGGCATGCCGGGAGCGCCGTTATCGGTTCCGGTGCCTACCGCCGTTAAAGAGCCGGCCAGCAGATTGTGGACCAGCGCGATGCCCTGGGTTGCAAATTTAATGCTGCGGGGCGACAGCAGCAGGTTGTTGTCGATCAGTGTGGGGCCATGGGACACCTCTACGAAAATGTCCTCTCCCATTCCCTGGGCCAGGGTCGGAATATCATCCATGGGCACCTGATCCAGATCCACCGCCAGGGTATTGTGATGAAACAGGTTCTGGGTGACCCGGGTTCCCTGCGCCTGCCAATCCAGCCACAGGCCTCTGGTGCAATGATGAATATGGTTGCGGCGGAAAATCACGTCGATGGCCGCATGCATCTTGATGCCGCCGATTTCAGCGCCCGCCAGGTTCTGCTTGTTGTTGATGTTATGGATATGATTGTCCTCTATGAGGGAGAAAACTCCGCCCAGATGACCGACGATGCCCGTCTGTCCGCAGTCATGAATGTGGCAGCGTCTGACGATGTGGGAACCAATATGCTCCTTGTCCCAGCCTTCATAGGAGGCCTGCAGAATACAGTCGCGCTCGGTCTGGGTTCCATCCTTGAATTTCCATTTGGACCATTTGTTGTCGTTGTTCGGCTGCAGGTACTTGCCAAGAGAAATGCCGCTGCACTTGGATTCGTAGACTTCACAGTCTTCGATGATCCATCCCTTGGACCAGTGAGGGCCGATCATGCCGTCCTGATAGGCAGTAGGGGGCGCCCATTGGGTAGCGGCTTCCCGCACGGTAAAACCGGAAAGGGTAATATAGCCGATCCCTTCCTCGGCAGGCAGGAAGCAGTCCTGTCTGACAGATATCTCTACGTCTTCCTGATTCGGATCAAATTCCTGGAAGTTTGCAAAAAAGACTGTCTCATCTTTCTCTTCATCCTGCTCGGCATACCAGACATAAAGGGTAAAATCAGGATCCCAGGAGGCTCCGTTCTTCTTGGGAGCGAATACTTTTTCTTTTTCCGTAACCTCGTACATGGACTTGTGGTTCAGATAGACATCGCCGGTATGGGCAACGATGGTCTGGATAAACCAATCACCATAGACCCGGGTGGTATAAGGATTGTAATCGCCAAACAGGCTATTGGGCACCCTGGCAGTCCAGACGCTGTCAAAGCCTTCGGCTTTTTTCCAGGTTTTAACCGGTTCTGCGCCGGTAATCACAGCCTTTAAAGGCTCTATGCTGCGGTATGTAATGCGTTTTTCTTCTGTCCCGGCATGCTTTGGATTGACATATTCCCGGTAAATTCCAGACGCAACCAGCACCTCGTCTCCGGGCAGGGCAATATCGGCCGCCTGCTGGATTTTCTGAAATGGCTTTTCAGAGGACCCATTGCCGCCAAGGGGCGCATTCAGATCAACGTAGTATTTCATAAGTCATATCCTTCCTAATAAAAAGAAATATGTTGCCGGCAAAGTCAAAACCGTCCTTTGTCCGGACTTTCAAAAACCATCAGCCGACTATAACGTTATACCATATTTTAGGCTTTCTGACAACAACGACAGATGAAAATACTTGTGGAGGGGGCTGTTCTGTGCTACTATTGTGGGGGTCGCCGCCAGCTATCCTCCCTGCATACTCTGCCGCCTCCTTGACCGAGGTTAGAATCCTTCAGATGTGCGGAAGCCATCTGCAGGGAGGATAGCTG
>JAGBND010000074.1 GCA_017634575.1 Bacillota bacterium | reverse complement strand
GAAAAAATGAATGAATTGATCGCGGCTTTAACAGCCATCGAGGCGGAAAACGGTATCAATAAAGAAGAAATGTTTCAGGCCATCGAAACATCCCTTTTGACAGCCTGCAAAAAGAATTTCGGCACATCCGACAACATCGAAGTCCATATGGACCGCAAAACAGGCGCCTTCAAGGTAATTGCCAAAAAGACGGTCGTGGAAAGCGTCGGCAAAGATCAGGATGCCCTGGAAATCTCTCTGGAGAATGCCAGAAAGCTGGATTCTGCCTATCAGCTCGGCGATATCTGCCAGCTTGAGGTAACACCCAAAAACTTCAGCCGGATCGCAGCCCAAAACGCAAAACAGATTATCGTTCAGAAAATCCACGAGGCGGAACGGCGCAGCGTATACAGCGAATACAAACCCATGGAGAAAGAAATTGTCTCCGGCCTGATTCAAAGAAAAGAAAAGGGCAACGTATACATTAACCTTGGCAAGATCGAAGCCCAGCTCTCTCCCAAAGAGCAGATCGTCGGAGAAGCTTATCCGCTGAACAAACGGCTGAAAATCTATGTCAAAGAGGTCAGGGATTCAGCCCGCGGACCCTATATTATCGGTTCCCGCACCTGCCCGGAATTTATCAAACGCCTTTTCGAGCAGGAAGTACCCGAAATCCATGACGGCATCGTCATTATTAAATCCATCGCCAGAGAAGCCGGCGAGCGCTCCAAGATGGCGGTCTACAGCCGCGATCCCATGGTCGATCCGCTGGGCGCCTGCGTCGGCCCCGGAAGCATCCGCGTCAGCACGATTGTCAGCGAACTCTCCGATGAAAAGATCGATATCGTCCTGTGGAATGAAGATCCCGCCAAATTTATCCAGAACGCCCTTTCGCCTGCAGAGGTAGAACGGGTTGAAATCGACAAGGACGGCCGCACGGCAACGGTTATTGTGCCGGATCATCAGCTGTCCCTGGCCATCGGTAAGGAAGGACAGAACGCAAGACTTTCCGCCCGCCTCACCGGATACAAGATTGATATTAAATCCGAATCCCAGGCAGAAAATGCCCCGGAAGAAGATTTAGACTTTGATTTCAGTTTCCTTGACGATGATGACGAAGATCTCACGGAAGGCTATTTTGAAGAAGAGACAGAGGAATCAGGTGAAAGCGAAGCATGAAGCCTAGAAAAACACCGATGCGAAAATGCACCGGATGCGGACAGTCAAAGGACAAACGCGAGCTGATCAGGATTGTGCGGGACCCCCAGGGGGTCTGTTCGGTAGATAAAACTGGGCGCAAATCCGGCCGGGGCGCCTATATCTGCCCCAACGAGGCATGCCTTGTAAAAGCCATCAGGACAAAGGCGCTGGAACGCTCTTTAGCGTGTGAAATCAGCGAGGAGGTCTTTGAAACGCTGAAAAAGGAGCTCGCGAATGACGAATAACAACCGCAGAGTACTGGAACTGCTGGGGCTTTGCCGCAAGGCAGGCCTGCTGAAAAGCGGTGAGGAAGGCTGCGAACAGGCGGTGAAGGCATCAGGTAAAGGGCAGGTCCCTTTGATCCTGCTGAGCTCGGATGCCTCGTACAGAACCGTCAAAAAGTTCCAGGACAAATGCAGCTTTTACCATGTACCGCACGCCGTTGTTCCCTTCACGAAGGAAGAGATCGGAACATCCCTGGGGCTTTCGCCCCGTTCAGTTCTGGCTGTGATGGAACCAGGACTGCAGACATTAATTCAAAAAGCATTACAGACCAGTTTAGAAGAGGTGGATCATATTGGCGAAACTCAGTATTGAAGCTGTTGCACAAAAAATTAATACCCCCGTCAAGGAAGTGATGAAAAAACTGGAAGAGATCGGTATTTTTGCTTCCAGTCCCAAAAACACCCTTTCCCAGGAGGAGGTTATCAAGGTTGTTACCCTGATCACGGGTAAAAAGCCTAAAATCAGAACGAAATCACCCGCCGGAAGCGGCGCAGGCGGATCTGCAGCAGGCACAGCCCCTGCCGCAGCAGCCGCGCCCTCCAAAGCGGATGCCAATAAAGATGCGGCTGAAAAAGCAGAGGCCTCCCGTGAGTCCGGGAAGGCAACTGCCGTAAGTGAAGCCGCAGCAGAGATCGAAAAGAAGGCTCCCGCTGAAGCTGTCAAGGCGGAAGCTGCCGAAAGCGCAGCCCTCGCCGCTCAGAGCGCTCCTGCGGCAGCTGAACGCTCCGAGACAGAAAAGACAGGGGATGCGCCTGTAAAAGATGCGGCCAAAGAAGCTGCTGAAACAAAAGCCAAGGACGCTGCCCCCGTTGATGGACAGGCAAAAGCCGAAGAGAGCAAAACCGAAAGCGCCAAAGGAAACGAGCAAGCTGCAGCCGATGCGTCAGATGCCGGTGAAGCGGCTCAGACAAAGCCCCAGGCGGCAGCCGGCGCAGATGAGACGAAACCTGCCGCTTCCGCCGGAAGCGCCGGAACAAAGGTCGTCAGACCCGCCGCCGGCCAGGCCCAGGGAGCCAGAAAGCTGGAAGGAGAAATCGTGCGTACCGCAGACGGACGTCTGGTGCGCCGCATTCCGGTTCAGGTGCGCCGCGTTCCCGGCGCCCAGAGCGCTCAGACGCAGGGAACTGCTGCCGGACAGGGCCAGGCATCCAGAGGCGCAGCTGCAGGCAAGGATCGTCCTGCGGATCAAAGAGGCGGTCAGAGAAATGCCGCCGGCGCCCAGAGAACCGACAGAACCCAGGCTGCTGCAGGCCGGGGCGATAGAAATGCCCAGGGAAGAGGCGGCGCCGCCCAGCAAGGCGCAAGAGGCGGCGCTCAGCGTCCGGCTGATCAGCAAGGCCGCGATCAGCGCCGTCCCATGAACGCTCAGCGTCCCGCTCAGGGCGCAGCCCGTCCGGACGGAAGAGACGCAAGAGGTCAGGGTCAGGCTGCCAGAGGCTCCGTTCCCGCCATGCGCGGCATGAGCGGCGGCAGCAGAAGAGGCGGCAGCGACTCCTACGATATGGGCCTTTCCGCGCCGAAAGCCAAGACCGAAAACAAAGATTCCCGTAAGCAGGCTGATCGCAAGAAAAACGACAAGCAGCGCAACACGGCTAACGAAGAATACAAGAACAAGAAGAAATCCCTCTCCCAGGAAGCGAACTATCTGGACGACGACAGACTGGCCAGACACAAGAAAAAGCCGGTCAAGCGCCCCGGAACAGGAGCTGCCCAGGTGGAGGAAGAGGATATCAAGATTGTGCAGCTGCCGGAAAGCATGACCGTCAAGGAATTTGCCGACCTGCTGCACAAGCCCATCAACACTATTATCAAATCCCTAATGATGCGGGGCATCATGGCCGGCCTGAATCAGATCATCGAATATGAACAGGCCGAGGAAATCGCCACGGAAATGGATATCCTGGTGGAGCATCAGGCAGAGGAAGACATCTTTGCCAAATATGCGGAATTCACCGATTCGGAAGAAGATCTGAAGCCCCGTTCACCCGTTGTGGTGGTCATGGGTCACGTTGACCATGGTAAAACTTCTTTGCTGGATGCCATCCGCGACACCCATGTAACCGCCAGAGAAGCCGGCGGCATCACCCAGCACATCGGCGCATCCGTCGTCAGCATTGACGGCAGAGAGATCACCTTCCTGGATACCCCCGGCCATGAAGCCTTCACCGCTATGCGTATGCGAGGCGCCCAGGTAACGGATATCGCCATCCTGGTAGTCGCAGCCGACGACGGCGTCATGCCTCAGACCATTGAGGCCATTAACCACGCCAAAGCAGCAGGCGTACAGATTATTGTGGCCATCAATAAGATGGATAAATACGGCGCTAACCCCGACCGGGTCAAGCAGGAGCTGACCGAGTACGGTCTGGTGCCTGAAGACTGGGGCGGCTCTACCATCTGCGTGCCCGTTTCAGCCCTGAAAAAAGAAGGAATCGACACCCTGCTGGAAATGGTTCTGCTGGTGGCCGATATGCAGGAACTCAAGGCCAACCCCAATGCGCTGGCATCCGGAACCGTTATCGAATCCGAGCTGGATAAAGGCCGCGGCGCAGTGGCCACCGTTCTGGTCAAACGCGGAACCCTTCATGTGGGCGACACCATCGTAGCCGGTTCGGCCTTCGGACGTGTCAAGGCCATGCTGGACGATCAGGGACGCCGCGTCAAGGAAGCCGGCCCCTCCACGCCTGTCGAGGTAACCGGCCTGTCAGAAGTGCCTACCGCCGGCGATCCCTTCTATATGACCCAGACCGACAGAGAAGCCAGATCCCTGGCTGAGAAGGTTGCTGCCAGAGAGCGGATCAAGCTGATGGAAGGCAACAAGAGAGTCAACCTGAACGACCTGTTCGGCGATATCCAGTCCGGCGAGATCAAAGATCTGAACATCCTGGTCAAAGCCGATGTGCAGGGCTCCGTCGAAGCGGTCAAGCAGTCCCTGGAGAAGCTGTCCGACGAGCAGGTTGCGGTCAAGGTGATTCACGGCGCAGTCGGCGCCATCAACGAATCGGATGTCATGCTGGCCTCTGCGGCAAACGCCATTATTATCGGATTCAACGTGCGGCCTGACAGCGGCGCCAAGTCCATGGCGGAAGAGCAGAAGGTGGACATCCGCCTGTACCGCGTCATTTACAACGCCATCGACGATATCAAGGCTGCCATGAAGGGCATGCTGGATCCGGAATTCGAGGAAAAGGTTCTGGGTCATGCCCAGGTACGGCAGATCTTCCATGCCTCCGGCGTGGGCACCATTGCCGGTTCCTATGTCACCGACGGCAAGATGATGCGAAATGCGCAGGTGCGTATTGTGCGTGACGGTATTGTGGTTTATGAAGGCACCCTTTCATCTCTGCGCCGTTTCAAAGACGACGTCAGAGAAGTGGCTACCGGCTACGAATGCGGTGTCATGTTTGAAAAATTCAATGACGTTAAGGAAGGCGATGTGGTCGAGGCCTTCGTCATGGAAGAAATCAAGAGAGATTAATGAATGATCAAACGAAGAAATAAAAACCGCCAGGATCGGATCAACGAGGCGATCAAAGAGGAAATGGCGCTGATTCTCAGGGACATGAAGGATCCGAGACTCAGCCCCATGACCTCGGTTCTTCGGGCAGATACCAGCCGGGATCTGAATTACTGCAAGATCTACTACAGCGTCATGGGAGATCAGGAAGAGAAGGAAAAAACCGCTGAGGCGCTGAAGGCCGGAGGCGGCTATATCCGCCGGGAGCTGGCTGCAAGGCTGGATCTGAGGCAGACGCCGGAGCTGACCTTTATTCTTGACGATTCGGTGGAATACAGTATTTACCTTGGAGAACAGTTTAAAAAGATACACGAAGAAGATGAAGAAAGGCTGGCGGCCATGACCCCCGAAATGCGCCAGGCCAAGGAAGCCTTTGAACAATCGGTTAAGGAGCAGGAGCAGGCTGAGGAAGACGATCTTTGGTTCCTGGATGACGAATAAAACCGCTCTTTGATAGGGAGGATTTGATGAGTAAAATCACCAGAGACGAATTTGCCAGACAATTTGCCCGATTTATCGGAAAGTATGACCGGTTTCTGATTTCCGGCCATATTCGTCCCGACGGAGACAGTATCGGCGCCTGTTTTTCGCTGGGTCATGCCCTGGTCCAGATGGGAAAGGAAGTGCTGATTATCACCGATGGCGATGCAAAACGCTATGTGGAGCTGATGGATCCCCTTCCCATGTTTCCGGAGGACCGTCCTGTCAAGGATGCGCAGCGGCTGTTCGCCACCGGCAGGAACTATGCGTTTGTCATCCTGGACTGCTCGGAACCGGAAAGGACAGGCCGCGCTGCGCAGGCCATTATGTACGCCGAGGCCAGTATAACCATTGATCATCATATTACCAGCAAGGAAGCGGCTGACTTTAATTATGCTGAGCCTCAGATCAGCTCAGCCTCCGAGCTTTTGTACTGGCTCTACAAGCTCTGCGCCGTGCCGATCAGCCGGTCCATGGGCAAAGCGCTTTTTATGGGCCTGGTCTACGACACGGGAGGGTTAAGACATTCCTCCACTACAGCCGATTCCTTCCAGATGGCAGCTGATCTGAAGCGAAAAGGCGTGGATACCACCTATCTTACCAACAAGCTGCTTCACACCAAGAAGCTGGCGGAAATGAAGGCGCTCAGCGCTGCCATATCCGCATCCAGACTCTACAAAGGCGTTACCCCGGAGGGAGAAGAAATCCAGATTTTGATTTCCTATCTGTCTCTTGGCGACATGAACCGGGGCGGCTTTACCGGAAGCGAATGCGACGGCGTCGTATCGCTTTTGAACGAGATCGAAGAAGCGGAAACATCGGTTTTCATGCGGGAGCTCTCCAACGGCACCATCCGGGTCAATATGCGCTCCAAGCATGTGCTGGATGTGGCCAGGGTTGCAGCCCTCTTCGGAGGCGGCGGCCATGTAAGAGCGGCCGGCTGCACCCTG
Source organism: Bacillota bacterium (assembly GCA_017634575.1). Classification (GTDB taxonomy): domain Bacteria; phylum Bacillota; class Clostridia; order Lachnospirales; family Bianqueaceae; genus RUG760. Next base: position 754 of record JAGBND010000074.1, on the reverse strand, counting down.
ACGGTATCAGCCTCCGCTGCCAAAGCCCAGCTTTTAGAAGCCATGTCCCATCAGCTTTCCGCCCTGGAAGGCATCCCGGGAGAAATCCAGAACGCCGGAAACCATGAAGGGTCCGAAGCAGGTGACGCGTCCATATGATCAACGGCGTTGTCAATCTGTATAAAGAAAAGGGCTACACCTCCATGGATGCCATCCGCGTGCTCTCCGGCATTTTGAAGGAACGCAAGGTGGGCCACACCGGCACCCTGGACCCCCAGGCCGAGGGCGTGCTGCCGGTCTGCCTTGGAAAAGCCACCAAGGTCGCTGAACTCATTATGGGGACGGACAAAACCTACATCGCCAAAATGAAATTCGGTGCCGAAACCGATACCCAGGACTGCTGGGGTCAGGTGGTGAAGGAAGCAGCCTACACCTTTGATCCGGCTGGATTTGAGGCGGCTGTGAAATCCTTTGAGGGCGGCTACAACCAGGTTCCGCCCATGTATTCCGCGCTGAAACATGAAGGGAAAAAGCTCTACGATCTGGCCAGGCGCGGCATGGTGATTGAGCGGGAAAGCCGTTTCGTGCGCATCGACAGAATCCGCATTCTTGATGCTGATGCCGAGGGCGCATCCATAGAGGTCGCCTGTTCCAAGGGAACCTACATCCGTTCTCTTTGCGAGGATATCGGAAGAAAAACAGGATATCTGGCCCATATGACGGAACTTGTGCGCACCGCCACCGGCCCCTACCGGATCCAGGACAGCCTTACGCT
>JAGBND010000073.1 GCA_017634575.1 Bacillota bacterium | reverse complement strand
GTCATCTACACGGGCGCCCTTGACGAGCTGTTTGGCTTCGACCTCGGCGCGCTTCCGTACCGCACGGTCGACATGGTGTTCGAGACCTTGGACGAGGACCAGTTCCAGCCGGTCGGCACCAAAATCAGGCTCTTCATCGAATTCTTCCGGAATTTCGATGGGAGCCTCTTCTTCCACGGCAGATTCACCTAAAGACGCGCTGTCTCTGGTCTCCTCCGACTGAATGTTCAGTTCTTCTAAAATTTCATTATTTTCTTCCAATTTTCTTCCCTCCTTGAATAATTCCGTAATTTTTCGTGAATTAGTAAGGGGGTGGAAGTCCTATGCCCGGGCCCTGGCGCTTTCCGGATCCGTCCTTTTAAGCTTATGAATGACTATTGTATAATCTCCAGGCAAAAACGCCGCACGGCCATCTTTAAGCACGATCGACCGCCAGACCCGCTACTGTCACAACCGTCCACGTTTTCACCTCTTTTCATCAAAAAATCCTGCCATCAGACTTTGAACCGATAGCAGGATAAGTATATCATATTTCGGGTATTCTCACAACAGAAAAATGAGAGGAGGGGGCAGTGGAACAAACTGCGCTTAAGATCCTCTGCCGCCTCGTCTGCTCTTACTCACAGTCTGTTTCTGCCGCAAATATCCGTTCCTGACTGGAAATATAGCGATCATCCGTGATCCGGAAGCTGCCCTTCAGACGGATATCCTCGGAGGAGGCGCCCAGCTGGACTTCAATTTCACCTTTTTCAATTTTCCACTTCATATCCTCATCCAGGAAAGCTGTCTGGGAAGGATGCACATGGAAAGTGACAGTCTTGCTTTCTCCCGGCGCCAGGCTTACCCGGGCAAAGCCGGCCAGTTCCTTCACCGGCCGGGTCATGGAAGCATAGCAATCCCGCAGGTACAGCTGCACCACTTCCGTACCGGCCCAATTTCCGGTGTTGGTCACCTTCAAGGATACCGTCAAGGCTTCCTCCGGACCGATTTCTGTCTTGGAAAGATTCAGATCCGAATAGTCAAAGGTGGTATAGCTAAGGCCGAAACCAAAGGGATACCGGGGTGTATGGGGCATGTCCACATAATCTTTGAAGCCGATGGACGGTCCCTGATGCCAGGCGGAGCCGTTGGGATGATTATAATAGATGGGAATCTGGCCTTCCGAACGGGCTACACTAAGGGGCAGGCGACCGGAGGGTCCTTCTTCGCCCAGCATCAGCCGCACGAGGGCCCTGGCGCCATATCGGGCAGGACTGAATGCCTCGATGATGGCGGACAGCTTTTCATCCGCCACGTTGCTGCTGATGGGACGGCCGTCCAGATGGATGCCGATCATGGGCTTTTTAAGCAGGGCTGCTTTGGCCATAAAGGCCTCCTGGGCCGGCGGCAGACCGATTTTCGTGCCATCCACACCCTCTCCCATGGTGGCGATGGAACCGGAGCCGTTCTTGCCGCCCAGGGTCAGGATGCAGAGATCCGCCTCTTTAATCAGCTTAAGCGCTTCTTCAAAACCGCTTTCATCTGCGCCAGCTTTTGGATATCCCTTAGCATAGAGAATCTGCGCTTTCGGCAGACGCTCTTTCATCTCCTGCAACAGATTATGAATCCCGGGCTCCAGGAGTTTCAAAACATCCTCAAACACCTGGGAATCATCGTCTTCCACATTTGTTCCGGGCACCCGTTTCATCTGGGTAGCCGCGGTATCGCCGCCCTCACCGGTGCCGGCCATGGAACGGGCGGCCGCATGCTGGGCTTCCACCATGGACAGGTGGGTGTAACCGCCGAACTGATAGCGGGCATTGTTGGCCTGGGGCCCGATCACGGCTATGGTAAGGGGGTTTCCTTCATCGGAAAGGCCGCCATTATTAGTGATTGGAAGAATTCCATCGTTTTTCAGCAGAATCAGGGATTCCTGCGCCGAGCGAAGAGAAAGGGCTTCATCCTCTTCTCTCTGGAGCAGGGATGTCAGTTCTTCACCTTCCAGGGCAAAGGGATGCTCGAACAGCCCCATCCGGAACTTACCTTCCAGCACCCGAAGGACTGCCTGATCCAGAATCTTTTCATCGAACTCGCCTTTTTCGATCAGCTCCTTCAGGCCGCCGGTATAGCAGGCGGGCATGGGCAGCTCCACATCCACGCCGGCCGTCATGCATTTGGCGCCGACTTTCGCCTTGGATTCGCCCACAAACTGAACCGTATGGGAGTTTTCCACGCCGCCGTAATCGGAAATGACCATGCCGTCAAAGCCCATCTCTTCCCGGAGCAGCTTCTGAAGATAATGTTTGGAAGCATGAACCGGCAGGCCATCGATGGAACAGTAGCAGGGCATGATTCCCTTAAGACCGGCCTCTTTAATGGCCGCCTGGAAGGATTTTCCGAAGATCTCCACCAGAGCGCGCTCGCTGTGCTCCGCATGAGCTCCATGAATGCCGGCTGCTCCGCCGTGGAAGCCCAGAAAGTGCTTCGCCACGGAATCTGACTTTCGTCCGCCGGCTTCGGCCCCCTGGATGCCTTTAGTAAGGGAAATGCCCATGGCAGAAACCAGGGTGGGATCTTCGCCGTAGGACTCGGACTGGCGTCCCATCCTCGGGTCTCTCGCAATATCCAGCACCGGAGCCAGAATCTGGGTCATACCGAAGGCCGTCTCCTGCCGGCCGATGACTTCTCCAATCTGCTCCTCCAGTTCCGGATCAAAGGAGGCACCGCGGTTGATGTTGGAGGGGAACGGAGTGGTCCCGATCAGCAGCGGACCGCAGACGCCTTCCATATGGAAGATAGCCGGAATATGGAGCCGGCTGTTGTCCATCACCAGCTTCTGCAGCTGAATCTGCCAGGCGGAAGCCTCCTCCACACTCTGGCACATGCGGAAGCCCAGGGAACTGATTTCCCCGATGCCGTTCTTGAAGAAGTAGGCCATTTCCCGTTCTCTGCCTTTGATGGAAAAAACACCCGTCACCTGGGCCAGCTTTTCATCGATGGTCAATTCCTTCATTAGAAGCTCAGCCCGCTCTCTGGGGCTTAAAGCCGCGTTCATGTATTCCGGCATAATTCAAATCCTCCTGTTTTTCGTTTCAAGTTATTGTTATTATATCTGGAATCGCTGGATTGAAAAAGAAAGATTTTTGCTTTTCAAGACATCAGCCACGAAAAGATGGCCGAAAAAGCCGCGGAATAATCCTGACATTCACAAAAAAGCTCGAGAGATTCAATCTCCCGAGCTTTTTTTGCATTAAACACAGAGAACCGTCCCCTGTGTTTTTCCGCAGCTGACAGTAATTTTCAGTTCTTTTCCCTCCATCCGGCGGATTACGGCCAGGGCTTCTCCGTCGGCCGCTTTGCAGACCGGCCTGGTAAATCCACGGTCATGGAGGGACTTTTCGCTGCCGAAGGCTAACAGCTCTCCGCCGGAAAGCTCGATGGACAGCTCTTCGTCGCCAAATACCCGGCGGCCCTTTTCGTCCTGCAGTTCGATGCTGATGAAGCTAAGGGCTTCCCCCTTTTCCTCTTTCAGCGAAAGGTCTGTCACCTCACCGGTAGTTTCCAGCTTTCCGCGGCTGATTTCCTTTCCTTTCTCATAAACGACGGCCTCCAGCAGGCCCGGTTCGTAGACCGTATCGTACTGGACGAAGAAACTGTTTCCCACGCCGCAGGGCTTTTTACCCAGTGATTTACCGTTTTGAAGGAGCTCCACGCTGTCGCCGCCGGCGTAGATCTCCACCATCACCGGCTTTCCTTCTTTGCCCGGCCAGGTATAATTCAGCTCGCAGTCCGTAAACTTCCAGGGGCCGAAATTACGGTCGCATCCAAAGGCATCCGGGTTCTGGACGGCGATCACCGGTCCTTTTTTCAGGCCGAACACGATCTCCCTGTAATAGGAGGCGGCGCGCCTTGTACCGGTGACGGAAATATCGCCGCCGGTATTGAACAGGTTCGGAAATACTGCAGGCACCTCCCCCATATAATCCCAGCCGGTCCAGGTAAAGTCGCCGATGGCTGCCGGGCAGGCACTAATGGCAGCCCAGTTCTCCGCAATCTGCTTCGGACAGGTTTCACTACCCACCATCACCCGGTTCGGGTATTTTTCGGCGTCCATCAGATACCGGGCGGTCATATAGTTGTAGCCCAGCACATCCATGGTGGATTCCAGTTTCTCCAGGATGCCGCCCACAATAGGATGTCTGGTAATCTTCGGCATGTGCATGGCCATGGCCATCATAAAAACATTCACATCGCCGGCGCCGGGCTTGTGTCCGGTGATATCCTCCACAATCTGCTGCAGCCCGTCTCCTGCGGCAAAAGCGCCGTTGATGCCGTTGGTGGTAAAGCGGGCAGGATCCAGCCGATGGAACAGATCGCCCAGCCTGCGGCTGGTTTCAATTCCCTTTTCTGTGGCTATTTCAAAAATCTCATTGCCTGTGGAATAAAGAACGACCGAAGGATGATTGTAATCCGCCGTGACCAAGGATATGACATCCTTCTCCCAGTCCCTTTCAAAATCCATGGCAGCGTCCGCCAGAGACTTGGGCTTGTTCCAGACATCCGTCAGTTCGTCCATCACATAAAGACCCAGCCGGTCGCAGGCGTTCAGCATGGCCTGAGAGGAATGGTTGTGGGCCGAGCGGATGGCATTAAAGCCGGCTTCTTTAAGTCTCTTCATCCGGAAATATTCGGCATCCTCATAAGCCTCGGCCCCGAGGAGCCCCAGGTCGTGATGAACACAGGCGCCCCGCAGCTTCACGGTTTCTCCGTTGACTCTGAGGCCATGCTTCGCATCCACAGAAAGCACCCGAAGCCCTGTAACGGCCCTGTCCTGATCGGTATTGCCTGCAGCGTCGCTCAGGACCATCTCCGCCGTATACAGGTTCGGATGCGCTTCATCCCAGAGCTTCGCATCCGGGACATAGAGTTTTTTTCGGAAGCTGATGGTCTGTCCTGCCTTGATCCGAATGGGATAACTCTCATCGGCAGCAATCTCACCGGCAGGATCCAGCAGTCTGATCCTGCAAAGCGCATCTTCCGCCGCAGCGGACAGGTTCTGGAGATCCGCCCTGATTTCCACCTGCGCTCCAACAGCTCCAGGGCTCTTCGCCTCCGCCTGATCCGGCCCGGTCTGGCCAAACCAAGCCTGGTTCGGCTCGATCTGTTTCGTTTCAATCTGCAGACTTCCCGCCTGAATGTGCAGCGCCGGTCCATGAAGAAGCCAGACATTCCGGTAGATTCCCGCGCCGCTGTACCAACGGCTGTTTTTCGTTCCGCATTTGACGCAGACCATCACCTCGTTCTCTTCGCCGTAACGAAGATAATCACCGGCGTCTATATAAAATTCGCTGTAGCCGTAGGCCTGTTCTCCCACCAGGGACTGATTGATATACACCAGCGCATGACGGTAGACCCCCTCAAACAAGAGCTCTGCCTTCCCGCCCTTCCAGGCCTGGTCCACGAAAAATTTCTTGCTGTATTTATAATATCCGCCATCCAGAAAGCCGGTGCTGCCCTGGTTTACACTCTCCTCCCGCTGCTTCTCACGAAACATCGCGTCATGAGGCAGGCAGATGCGCTCTGCAAAAGCCGGCACAGCCGCCACCAGTTCAAAGGGATTGTCATCCTTCCACCAGTACCAGTCATCGTTAAATAATGTTTTGATCATTTTTCATCGCCTCCGGGTAAAACAGCTGCAAAAACATTTGCAAGGCTGCAAGCTGTATGATAAACTGATTTTATCACATGGATATACGGCTTGTCCATGATTCAAAATCACGCCGCATTATTTATTAGCACAGGAGTCTTTTTTTATGAACGAAGCAATGAAAAATCAGCTTAAGCTTGTCAAAGATACTTTAAAGCAGGCAGAGCTTTATCAGCACGCTGCCAACGTCTTAAGCTACGATCAGGAAACCATCTGCCCGCCCAAGGGCATGGAGGAACAGGGCGAGGTGGGCGCCTTTCTTGGAAACGAGGCCTATAAATTAGTAAAGGACCCCGCCTTTATAGAAGCTGCCGAAGCCCTTTTTAATCAGCAGGACGAGCTATCAGACCCCCTCGACCGGGAAATGGTGATCCAGCTGCACCGGGATTATGCCAAAATCAAAAACATCACGCCCGAAATGAACTACGAGGCTTCCCTCATCGGCAACAAAGCCTATGTGGACTGGCTGGAAGCCAAGCAGAAGGCGGATTTCACGCTGTTCGCGCCTTCCCTGAAGGCTGTCAGGGATATGAATGCCAAGCAGATCCGTCTGCGGGATGTCCACAGCGAAGACATCTACGACGATATGCTGGACGATTTCGAATGGGGCGTCACCCAGTCCGATATCGATGCCTGGTTCGGCGCCTATAAAACACGCATCCTGCCGCTTCTTAAGAAAATCCAGGCGTCCCCGAAGAAGATCCGTACCGATTTTCTGACCAGACCGGTCACGGATGAACAGCAGCGTCAGATGGCCCGGTATCTGCTGGAGGTCATGGACTATGACTTCAGCCGCGGCGCTTTCACCACCACAGAGCATCCCTTCACCTCCGGACTTGGCCGCAACGATATCCGCATCACCACAAACTATAATCCGATTTTCTTTGCCTCCAACATCTTTACCATTGTCCACGAAGGCGGTCATGCGCTCTTTGAGCAGCTGCAGCCGGAGCACAATTACGATTACTACCTGACCGGCGGCAAAACCATGGGCATGCACGAGTCCGTCTCCCGTTTTTACGAAAACGTCATCGGCCGTTCTCCTGAGTTTATTCACCTGATCTTCCCCAAGGCTAAAGATATCTTCAAAGAGCAGCTGGCTGACGTAACCGAAAAAGAATTCTACGAGGCCATGAATACCGTCACCCCTTCCCTGGTCCGCACAGAGGCCGATGAATTCACCTACACCTTCCATATTATCATCCGTTACGAAATGGAAAAAGAAATCATGAACGAACGGATCGCCATCGAAGACCTGCCGGCCCTGTGGAACGCCAAATATCAGGAATATCTGGGCGTGACGCCTTCCAACGATACGGAAGGCATCCTGCAGGATGTCCACTGGACCTTTGCCTTGGGCTATTTCCCCACCTATGCCCTGGGCAATATGTATAACGCCATGTATTACAAACGCATGCAGGAAGATTTTGATGTCAAAGAGGCCGTGCTGGCCGGAGATTTCAGAAAAATCAACACCTGGATGAAGGATCACGTTTTCGCCAAAGCCGATATCCTTGCGCCCAAAGACTGGATCAGGGACATCACCGGCCGCAGCTTCACCCCCGATGATTTTCTGGACTATCTGGAAGAAAAATATTCGGCCATCTACGAACTTTAATCACAAATCCCAGATCATGTGATATACTGTTTTTGTCACACAAATAATCGATTAATCAGGAGGCGCGCTGTCGAGTCCTAAGCAGCTATCGTTCAATATAAAATGATTTCTTCAGGAGGCAAGTTATGTTCAAGAATCTGACCAAACAGGAAAAAGCCTGGGTGCTTTACGATGTCGGCAACTCAGCGTTCACCATGCTCGCCTGCTCTCTGATCCCCATCTGGTTTAAATCCCTGGCGATCGGTGACGCGCCGGGCCAGATTACCGGCGATCAGGCTACCGCCTACTACTCCATCGCCATCGCCGTTGTTACCGTGGTCGTCGCGTTGATGGGTCCGATTTTAGGCGCTATCGCCGATCACAAGGATACTAAGAAAATATTCTTTACAACGGCTGTCTCCTTAGGTGTAATCGGCTGCATCATCAATGGCTTCGCCGCCAGCTGGGTGCTGTTTATCGTCATCTATATTCTGGCCAAGATCTTCTATCAGGCATCTTTGACCTTCTATGACTCCATGCTGAACGATGTCACCACGGAAGATCGGATGGACCAGGTCTCTTCCTACGGCTATGCCTGGGGCTATATCGGCTCCTGCATTCCCTTCCTGGTGGCGCTGGGCGCCTATATCCTTGGTCCCGACATGCTGGGCAAGATCCCGCAGCGTCTGTCCATGATCATCGGTTTTTCCGTGACCGGCATCTGGTGGTTCATTGTGACCATGCCGCTGATCAGGAACTACAAACAGATCAATTATGTAGAAACAGAAAAAGGCGCCGTTGCCAAGGCTTTTAAGAACCTTGGCGGCACCTTGAAAAAAATTGCTAAGCAAAAGAAAATACTTTTCTTCCTGATCGCTTTCTTCCTTTACATCGACGGCGTCGGAACCATTATCGATAACTGCATCAACATCGGCACGGATCTGGGCCTCAATACGGTCGGCCAGGTCGTGTTCCTGCTGGCCACGCAGGTGGTCGCCTGGATCGGCTCTCTGGTCTTTGCAAGGCTCTCCAAGAAATATCAGACCGTCCCGCTGATTCTGGTATGTATCGTAGGTTACTTCTGCGTATGCATCTACGCCCTGTTTTTGTCCACCATCTGGCATTTCGGCATCCTGGCCTTCGGCGTCGGCTGCTTCCAGGGCTCCATCCAGTCCCTGTCCCGCTCCTACTATTCCAAGATCATCCCGCCCGAGAACTCCGGCGAGTACTTCGGCATCTACGATATCTTCGCCAAGGGCGCTTCCTTCCTGGGCTCTGCCGTGATTGCCTGGGTGAAGCTGGCCGGCGGCACGATCAACATTGCCGTAGCGCTTCTTTCCATCTTCTTTGCCCTGGGCTTCCTGTTCCTGTGGATCTCCAGCAAGCAAAAAAGCGCCCGTACCGAATAACGGGCGCTTGCCGGATCCTGATATTTACAGCTCGTACCAGATATCCGGATGCTTCCGGGCTTCTCTGGCTATTTCGATCACCTTGACGACTTCCAGTGTCTCCTCGTGAGGCACTGGAACGTTTTTTGTTCGGAAAAAATCCAGGATCGCTTCCCGCAGAAAACCGGGGTAGTGATTGCAGTGCCAGTTATCCAGATAATAATCGACAAAACCAATCTTCAGCATAAAAGATGTTTCCTCTTCAATCCCAAAGCAATTCATCCCCTTCCTGAAGAGGAAGGGGAATTCTTGCCGGTGTTTATTAATTACTGTTCAGGCTCGGGCTTACAGGTTCTTTAGTTCCTCCGCAAGGAGCTCGCCCAGATAGGCCTGGTCTTCCTCCGAATAGGAATAGTGGAAAAAGCCCTCCATGAAACGCTTGCCGCTTTCGGCAAATTCCTTCTTGACCTCTTCCGGCAGTTCGATATCCGTTTGCTGAAATTCCCCTCTCATCCGCTGCAGTTCCTGAACGATCAGCCGGACGCCTTCCTTTCCATGGACATCCGCATCCTGCCAGGATGTCGGATCAACGCCGAATTCCTTTAAGACCGCCTCATAGGCTTTCACGCGCTCAAGAAACTCATCGTAGTCGCGCTCTTTTGTCCATCCGTTCTCGGCGACCGCCAGAAGGCGCGGGAAGACCTGATGTTCCAGATAGGAAATATCTCCTACCCGTTCCGTCCAGAGTGGCGCTTCGAAGCCCAGGACCTGGTCTTCGGGGATCTCGAAATTCCAGTCGATGTTCGGCTCCATCAGATAGGCGGCCTTCATGGTGACCATGGCGTGAGGATAGTCCAGATAGAAGCAGGGATTATTGGAAAAGATGAACCGCTGTCCCTTCTTCACTTCCGGATAAGCGTAGGTCTTTCCCCTTTCAGCCCAGTACTGGCAGATGGGCGCGCCGACCGACGCCGGCGCCTCCTCGGGAAGCTCGATCGTGTCGGCGGCTAAGCGGCCGGATTGCAGGATCTCGTTCCAGCCGATCGCTGTCTTTCCTTTTAAAGCCAGATACCTGACAAGCTGCTCCGTAAAATAGGCCTGCAGGCCCTCTTCCGAGCCCAGATCCTTTTTCCGGATCATGGCCTGGCACTTTTCGCATTTCGCCCATTCCGCCTTTGGCGCCTCATCGCCGCCCAGATGGAAGTACGGTGCCGGGAACAGCGTCGTCACCTCATCCAGCAGCTGATACAGAAAATCATAGACCTTCGGATCGCCGCCGCAGAGGATCTTCGGGAAGATCCCCCCGCCTTTTTTCACTTCGCCCGGCGTGCCGTCGCAGCTAAGCTCCGGATAGGCCGCGATGATAGCGCTGGTGTGTCCCGGCAGGTCGATCTCCGGAATAACCATAATATTCCTTTCTGCCGCAAAAGAAACGACTTCCCGAATCTCGTCCCAGGTATAATACCCTCTTTTTGAGCCGTCCGTTGCCTGTCCCGGGTACAAGACGGAGCCCACGGAATTGAGCTTTGGGAACGCTTTGCTCTCGATCCGGTAGCCCTGGTCATCCGATAGATGCCAGTGGAAGACATTCATTTTCAGAAGCGCCATCTGCTCCAGCACTTTTTCGATCTCTGTAACGCCGGTAAAGTGCCGGGAAACATCGAGCATGAAGCCCCGGTGGGAAAATCTGGGCGCGTCCTCGATCTCCATATAGGGAATCTTGCTGGAAATCTCCAGCATCCCCATCCGGCCTTCCCTCAGAAGGCTCTGCAGGGTGATCAGCCCATAGAACTGACCGGCTCTCGAAGAGGAAGAGATCTCGATCCCTTCCTGATTGATGATCAGCTTATAGCCCTCTGGCGGGATCGCCGGATCCTGTGAAAAGTACAGGACCCCGTCCCTAGCCTCCAAAAGGCCAAAGCGCATGGCGAACGACGGATCCAGCAGCTCCCCCTGATAGCCCAGCGGTTCATACACGGTCAGCTTGCCCTTATGGGTGACGACTCTTCCGTTCACTTTCGGTATCAGATTCATGATCATTCCTCCTGTTCCAGATAGTATTGCATCACATTCTTCAGGATCCGCTGGAAATTCGGATTCTTCCAGACAGCCAGATTGTGCCCGGGCGTCAGGACCACCACCCGGCCGTTTCCGACGACATGCAGGAATCCGGCCGGAAGGCCCGCGCCGCCCGTCTCGGATGACGATTCAAACAGGGTCGTGACGAATTCAGCCGTCACGTCCAGCTGATAATGCTCGTCGCGCTCGGTAAAATCTTCCACCCCATCCATAATCGGATGCTCCGGATTCACCACCGAATAGGTCACGGCGCAGCGCGGCGGATGCCCCAGGAACCGGCAGCCGATCAGGTCCACATAGTCCTGGGCCGGCGCTTTGAACTTCGGCTCCTCGAACCAGTCGGGATGCACCGCCGAGCCGGCGTGCAGCGCCACCAGGATGCCGCCCTTTTCCACATAGTCCCGCAGCTCTTTCGGGCACACCTCCGTCACGCCCTGCTCGAACCAGGGGTTCTGGTTGGCCGCGTTGATGGAGTTCCCCTTGCAGATAAAGATCATGGGATATTCCGAGAGCATTTCGCTCGTCAGGATATCCTTGGCATCACAGACAAAATCGAACGTATATTTTTCGTCTGCCAGATAGCCGAAGCCTTGCTTGACGATCTCGGCCGGATGCCAGAGATCATCGCAGATCACCAATAAACGTTTCATAACGTCTCCTTTTCCTTGGCAGACAGGTGCCTGCCCTTATTCGCCGTCTTCCCCGACCTTGGAAAGATCCGTGTCCTTGGTCTCCTTGACTTTCAGTTTCAGGAAGATAATGCTGAACAGCATGATGGGCACGAAGAAGCACAGCTGGAAAATACCGATTCTTGCCGATCCGATATGCGAATAGAAAATGCCGACCAGCATGGTCACTACCAGGTTGGAAAAATACATATACGAGATGACCGCCATGACCGTCGCCCGGATATGGGTGGGCGCCGATTCGCCAGGCAGCACCAGGAACAACAGATCGGACAGGGACCAGAGCCCGCCGAACATCAGTCCGTTCGCGATCGCCAGCGGCACCGCGCCGATGCCGGATTTTGCGCCAAAGACGAACACGCACATGCCTGCGATGGCCAGGAGGCCGAACAGCACACCCGAGTTTTTACGGCCCATGGCATCGGTAAAGAATCCGCTGAAGAAGGCAAAGATCGCATAAACAATGGGCTCGACAATATAGAACGTGTTCATATCCTGATCTGTCATATGCCCGCCGGCCAGCAGAATCTCGCCCACATAGCCAGACATGGCGATGCCCATCGAAAAGATAAAGAGCACAATGGCGACCATTCGCAGCTGCCGGCTGTGGATGATATACCGCACCGCCTCCCCGATACCGCCGCTCTGTTTGGCGCCTTCCATCGCTGCCTCCTGGGCACGCTGCTCATCGGTCTTTTTCAGATAGCTGATCCTGCGCTCCAGAAAGACCGGCGTCTCCTTGGTAAAGATCAGCGCGACGAAGGCGATGATCACGGCCGTCAGCACGGGGATCAGATAGACCATCCGCCAGGTGGAAGGCTGCGCCGGATCGTAGAACATGGTCCTGAAGACGCCAATCAGCGAGACAGACAGAAGGCCGATGCCTTTCGTGATGCTGCAGAGCTTCGCGCGGTGTTTGATCGGTGCTGTTTCCATCAGATAGATGACCTGCATATCGTTCGGGGTAAAGAAAGCCGTAATGCAGGAGCCAACGATAAACACATACGCGTTCGGCGCTGCCATGGCAATCAGAAGACCGATGCCCATGCCCAGCGTATTAATGAACAGAAAAATCTTACGGCCGAACCGGTCCGCCAGCGTCCGGTACAGCGGGTTGATCGCAGTGGTCAGATAGGTCGGGATGGTCGCGATCGCCATGACAGAGACCGCACTGCCGTAGGCCTCGGAGGAGGCATCCTGATTGGGAATATGAAACAGATCGAAGATCATGTACGGGCGCATGACGCCGTTCACATTGGAGCTGATCTCATCCGCAATATAGATGATGGTCAGAACCACCATCAAAAACCAGAAGCCATGCACGATGGCCGGCCTCAGGCTCGCCTTTTCGAGCCTCTGCAGTTCTCTTTTTTCTTTCTCGTGACGCTTAGCCGCTTTTGCGGCGCTTTCCTGTTTCACCTTAGTATCCTTCTTTCTTTTCTTCCATTGTAACGGAGCCGTTACGTTCTGATAAATTTTATTATAAGCAGAAGTCTTCGCAGTTTCAAGGGGAAGTGAAGGAAGGCAATGAGACAAAAGGGTCGGGGCAATTTGTCTCATTAACCAAACACCGGTGAGGGGTCTTAGACAAATGAGACAATCTGCTCTGACACTTTTGTCTCTGAGACAATTTGCTCTGACACTTTTGTCTCATTGAAACTTATCCGAACCTGGTGTATAATTGTTCTGTTTGACTAAAATACCGACCTGGCTTCTTCTGAAGTCTTTCATAAAGGAGTTTTCATGAAAATTGAAAAGCTGAATCTCAAGCATAGTCTGGTTTCATTGTTCTATGTTTTGCTTGGTAATGCTCTTTTAGCCATTACCATCGAACTTTTCCTGCTTCCGGCCAACCTGCCCACCGATGGCGCCACCGGACTGGCGCTGATTGTCAATCACCTTACCGGCGTCAACATCTCTCTTTTCCTGCTGATTTTCAACGTGGCGATGCTGCTGCTGGGCTGGTGGCTTTTAGGCTTCCGATTCGCCCTTTCCACCATCGTCTCCACCTTCGCCTATCCGGCCATGCTGGAAATCTGCGAAAGGTATCTGGGCGGCTATGTCATCTCCGAAAACCGGATGCTGCTGGCTCTGTGCTCGGCGCTGGGCATGGGAGTCTCCCTAGGCATCGTGATCCGGGCAGGCTCCTCCACCGGCGGCATGGATATCCCACCGCTCATTCTGAACAAGCTCTTCCGCACGCCGGTATCGCTCGTCATGAACCTGCTGGGCGTGCTGGTGCTGGCCGGTCAGATTTTTTACCACACGCCGGAGGATCTTATTTATGGCGGCCTGGTCATCCTTTTATACACCGTTGTTCTGGACAAGCTTCTGATCGCCGGAAGCTCCAGAACCCAGCTGGTCATTATCAGCGATCATTCCGACGAGGTCCGGAAGAGAATTATGGAAACCATGGATCGGGGCGTCACCCTTTTGGAGGCTCAGGGCGGTTACAAACGGGACCCCAAACAGCTGGTTCTGTCTGTCATTTCCAACCGCGAGTTTCCAAAGGTGGAAAAGCTCATCAAATCCATCGATCCCAGCTGCTTTATTATCGTCAACCGGGTGACCGAGGTCTCCGGGCGAGGCTTCTCACTGGACAAGGATTATCAGCTGGACGAAGAGTAAAAAAATACCGGACCTGTAGCAAAATAAGATTTTGCTATAGGTCCTTTCTCTCTGCCTAAAAGTTGGTTTTCCCTTCAAAAAAGGTATATATTCCCACGTTTTCATGTATCATAAAAGGAACACGTCCACATATGACCTGTCCTTTTCTTCGTCTATTCCGTTTTCTTTATGATTAAGCTGAATCCTTCCTGAACAACTGCGTTTTGGTCCTCTTTTGCTGTTTCTTGGCATGCAGCTTGTTGATGTTGTATGCCATCGCGATCAAAAAGATCTCCGTTGTCACCTTTCGTTTCCCCCGCAGCAGAAACTGTCGGAAACCATAGTTCTCCTTGATGACTCCAAACGCTCCTTCTGACTGGATCGACCGGTTCATTCTCAGCACGATTCCTTCCTCACTCGTGATCCTCTTGAGTGATTCCGTTCTTTGTCTGATAAACTTCTTCGATACCTGCAGCTTTCGGTTCCCTTTGGATCTGGTACATTTCTTTTTATAGGGACATCCACTGCAGTTTTCGCATTCATAATACGTTACTTCCCGCTCGTATCCGCTCTTTGTTTTCTGCTTCCCTACATATCTTGCCGTTATCTTCTTCCCGGCCTGACAGGTGTATTCATCGTTCTTTTCATCATACGCCATGTTCTCCCGCAGTGCCATGTTACTTTTGAACTTCTTTGTTTTACTTCTCTCATAGTTCTGCGGCTTGATATAACATTCTGTCTTTTTATCCTCAAAGTAACTGTAATTCTCTTCGCTTTCGTATCCTGCGTCTGCCGTTACATCCTGATACTCGATCTCATGCTTTTTCAGTCCTTCCATGAACGGGATCAGGGTCAGCTGATCACTGCGTTCACTGCTTACACTCACTCCCGTTATGTATTCGCCTTCCACTCCCAGCTGTACGTTGTATCCTGGTTTCAGCTGGGCATTTCGCATGTGATCTTCTTTCATGTGCATGAACGTCGCATCCGGATCTGTCTTCGAAAAGCTGTTCCGTCCTTTGAATGTTTCCTGATATCCTGTATATTTCTTTTTTCGTCCGAGCAATATCTGTAGTTCTTCGATATCCCGCTGCAGTTCACTCTTCCTGTGTCCCCGCCCATAGACAAACGCTCCCGGCATCCTTCTTAGTAGCTCTTCACACAGCTTTTCGGATTCTTCTTCCAGAATCCCATACTTTGTCGACAGTTCTTTGACTTTCTCTTCCAGCTTCCTCTCATTCCTTGCTTCAAACTTATTCGTGCTTTTCCGCCACACAAAGCTGTACTTGTTCGCGTTTGCTTCGATCTTCGTCCCATCCACAAACAGATGCTCATACTATTATTCGGCATTTTATGTTAGGGTTGCTCCCGCTTTCCCCGTGCAGATAAAATACAGCTCCAGGGTGAAGATTTTTGCTGTAGTTTACAGCAGAATCTTTTCTCCTGGAGCTTTCTATGTTATCATTTGTATTCCACGG
>JAGBND010000072.1 GCA_017634575.1 Bacillota bacterium | reverse complement strand
GAAAATAAACCAGAAAAATTTTTTGTGGTAAATGACCTCAAAAACGTACATTTTGCCCGAGTAAACCAGAAATATTTTTCGAGCCAAAACTGGTCAAAAACGTACATTTTGCTCGAGTAAACCAAATTCAAAATGTTCATGTTAATCACAAAAAGATGAACATTTTGAGAAACTGATTCAAAAATCAGGGTCGCATGTTAAAGTGCGACTCTTTTTTTGACAAAAAAAGAGGTGACTGGATCAGCCACCTCTGAATAAAAATCCCTGCTTTTGGATTGTGGTGGGGAATCACCACTTCAAACACAGTCTACAGTATACCCTACATGCATATTTTTTTCAACAGGAATGGTGTGGACTGTGTTTTGAGAGGAGAGTATCAGCCGATATATACCTTATTCCGACGACGGCCTTTACACCTGCTACAGCTAATTTGATGCCGCATAGCATAGATGAGTTTATCTCTTGGGCTCATCTTATATTTGTATCCGCAGTCCTTGCATACCCACCAAACCGAAATTGAGGAATGTTCTGTTATTTCATCCGGCCAGAAATTTTGTAAGGCATTGTCAATTTCAGACCATTCGCACATCAATTCAGGATGGGTTGTTTGAAGATCGTTGTACCCCTTAAGTATTTTTTTCCCTGCACAATACGGACAAGAGTCATCTCCAACCTTGCGATCTTTGACAGGATAGGGATACTCGCCATTACAATCAGGGCAAATCCATAGAGCAGTGCGTAATAAAGTTGGAAGAGCCCTGCTGGCAGAAAACTCGTTGTTTGGGCTCCACTCTTTGGCGAGCTGTGGGTTGACTGTTTGCAGGTCATTGAAGCCTGTAAGTATTTTTTTCCCTGCACAATACGGACAAGAATCGTCTCCAACCTTGCGATCTTTGACAGGATATGGATATAGCAAAACCGACAAATAAGCTTTCATATCGTGCGGTATATGATGAGGTGGCAGATCGAGAATCAAATCTCAGATTTGCCACTTTTTTGTTTTGTCTCTGAGCAGGGAGCCCGCATGAAATGCTTGCATCTGCCAAACACTTATGATATTGTGAAAATGGAATAATATTTACTGCCTGTTCTACAAAGAGGGGAGGTTTCAATATGAAAAAGACATCATTAAGCCTTTTGCTTTCTGTCATGCTGCTTCTTTTGTTATTACCGACGAAGGTTTTTGCCGATGAGGGGGAACTTGTGCTTTCTCCTGAACCCGGCGAGAATAAAGTGCAAGACATTGGCGGTGGTGAATATTACAAATCCGATTTCACCAGTGTAACAATCGAAGGAAGTATTGATTCAATTGGCGATCATGCATTCTATGATTGTCCTCAACTCACGACCGTGACGATTGAAGGTGGCGTAGGTACAATTGGCAAGTATGCATTCTATGATTGTCCTCAACTCACGACCGTGACGATTGAAGGTAGCGTAGGTTCAATTGGCGAGTCTGCATTCATTTATTGTGATAACCTCACGACCGTGACGATTAATGGTAATGTTGGTACAATTGGCCAGTCTGCATTCTTTGATTGTGATAAACTTACGACCGTGACGATTAATGGTAATGTTGGTACAATTGGCGAGAATGCATTTTTGGAAAGTGAAAATCTCAAGATGGTCATCGATGGATCAGTTGATGCAGTTCTTGGGAATGCCTTTTTCCCCATAATCACTAGAAGAGAATTTATAAACTTCGATGGCTCCAAGATTCTTCGTACGATTTTCTGTTCCTCAAATATAGATTACAGGGATGCCATACCAAATGGACCAGAGAAACCATCGACCGAACAGTATAACTATAAGTTCGATGGGTGGGAGGAGAAACTGAAAGAGAATACCCCTAACTATTATATTTATACACCGACATACACTGAAGAAGTACGCAAATACGCAATCAATTTCCAAAACTTTGACGGAACAAACCTACAGAATGATCCCTTTGAATATAACGCTGTTCCTACCTACAATAAGGAAACACCAACCAAGGCGCCGGATAACCAATACACCTATACTTTTGCCGGCTGGGAAGCCAGTGACGGTAAGGTGTATGGTAAAAATGATTCCTTGCCTGCTGTAAAAGGCGAAGCAACCTATACCGCGACTTATACCAGCACGTTACGTGAGTATGAGGTCAAATTCCTGGATGACGATGGGACAGTACTTGACAGTGCTACTTTTACCTACGGCACGACACCAGAGTTCAAGGGTAATCCAAATCCACCTGTCAAGGAGCCTGATGTCCAGTATACATATACTTTTGCCGGATGGCAAATGAGTAACGGCCCTGTTTGTGAAAATGGCTCATTCCCTGCTGTAAAAGGCGATACAACGTATACGGCGACTTACACCGGTACGTTACGAGAATATGAGATCAGGTTCGTGGATGAAGAAGGCAAGGTATTGCAGGCAGACACATTAACCTATGGCGAGATACCGAAGTATAATGGCGAGACGCCCAGCAAAGAACCGGATGCTCAGTACACCTATACGTTTGGATGGAAAGCCAGCGACGGTAAAGTATACGGTGAAAAGGACGCCTTGCCTGCTGTAGGAGGTGATGCAACCTATACGGTATCCTTCTCCGAGACGGTTAATGAGTATACGATCACATTCGTAGATGAAGAAGGCAAAGAACTGCAAAGTGGTAAGCTGGCTTATGGTGATACACCAAAATATAATGGCGAAACGCCAACCAAAGAAGCGGATGCTGAAGTCACTTACACATTTGCCGGCTGGGAAACAAGTGATGGCACTATCTACGAGGCAAGTAAGTCTTTGCCTGCGGTAAGCGGTGACGAGACCTATACAGCCGCATACACCAAGACAGTGAACCAATATACTGTGACCTTCCTTGATTATGACGGAAAGACGGTTCTTCAAGAAGCGACCGCCTACGACTACGGCACAAAAGCTTCTGATATCGTTCTGCCGAAAGATCCGGTGAGAGCCTCGGATGACGAGTATACATATGAATTCTCAGGGTGGACTCCGGAACTCAAGGATGTTACCGCAAATGTTGTATATACAGCTGTCTATTCCAGCGGCAAACAAAGCTATACGATCACCTGGCTTCAGGAAGACGGGTCACTGATTGATACGATGAAGGTAGAGTATGGGGAGATGCCGGTTCATGCGGATCCGACCAAGGCTGCTGATGCTCAGTACACCTATACCTTTGCAGGCTGGGATAAAGAGATCGTAAAAGTGACAGGCGATGCAACTTATAAAGCAACCTACAGCAAACAAACAAAAGAATATACGATCACATTCGTAGATGAAGAGGGCAAGGAACTACAGAGCGGTAAGGTAGCCTATGGTGCAACACCGGAATACACAAGTACAGCACCGACCAAGGAAGCAACAGTTCAGTACACCTATACCTTTGCAGGCTGGAAAGACAGTGATGGTACAGTTTACGGTGAAGGAGCCTCTTTGCCTCTTGTAACAGGAGATGCAACATATACTGTATTATTTAAAGAAGAAGAGCGTATGTATACGATCGCGTTTAGAATAGAAACACCAAATGTAGTTTCTATGAATGCATCTTATTATGCCTATGGTGAGACACCAAAGTACACAGGCAATATACTAACAAGGATCGATGGTATTAACAAAATTGATACCTTTGCTGGCTGGAAAGCTGTTGATGGTGATGGTACAGTCTATGACAATGAATCCTTACCTCCAGTAACCGGTGACACTGTCTATATATCAGTGTATACCACAGTAAAAAAATGGATATTTTACACCGAAACCCAGACTTCTGAAGGCAATTGGACGAAGGGTTCCTCGGATCCTATCGTGATGATAATTAAACGAAGTGAAAATGATGAAGAATGCTTCAACCATTTTGTTAAGGTACAGATCGATGAAAAAGACATGGAAGTATCTGCAGAGCCGGGTAGCACGATCATTACGATCAACGCAGAAACACTGGAAACGCTCAGCGTAGGGGAACATACAGTCACAGTCCTGTTCGATGATGGCGATCCGGTGGAGAAAAAAATCACGATACAAGCAAAACCGGCTGAAAGTAATAAGCCTCAGAATGGGGTCAATACAGGTGACAACAATCATCCGGAATTGTGGATCAGCCTGCTGTGTCTTTCTGTGATTGGAATCGGCGCGGTGGTAAAGGCCAGAAAGAAAAGGATAGATTAATACTTACTCTTTTTGTTATGTTTATTACTAATTCAAGACGACAACGGGACGCTTTATGAAGCGTCCCGTTGCTGTTTGATTGTCATATGGCTTTTACTTCCATTCATCGCGTCATTGCAATAATGTATTAGGAGATCACGCCAGTTGTTTGTCTGTAGCAATTACAATACGACTACAGACGCATCTCGGCTTCATGATGTATAATATAGATGAACATTTTGAAAATCCAAATCACGACAAACAACCAATTTCAGATGAACATTTTCACCTTGATCTGCTGTGTCTTCCAAAATCAAAATGTCCGACATATTCCAAGATGAACAATTTGAGTTTTTATTCGATAGAATCGAATAAAAATAAAAAGAAATAAATTGTATATAAAAATATAGTTTACATGTAAAAGTGCGACTCTGTTTTTCTAAAGAGCAGATAAATCCGAAGTTCTTACGTCAGCTCCTCAATGGACAGCTGCCGCTTCTCAAAGTAGGAAGGAATCAGGCTGTCCCAGGCTCTTTCGGGTTCTTTGTCCATCGTAAAGGTTTTGGTGCTGATCCCGGTGATCAGTACCAGCCTTTTTTTCTTGTCCTCGCTGCCGGCCGGGACCTCATAGCGGATGTTCAGCTGATAAGACTCGATTGCGTCCGATTGAATGCCCGGCACCAGCTCAGGGGGAAGAGAAAGGGTCATGGTCAGAACGCTGGGACTGTTTTTCCCTTGGATCAGTCCCTTGATCTTTGGCTGGATTTCATCCCATTCTATATAATCAGAGGTCCTGGAAGCTGATTCTTCTTCGCTTAGAAAATTCCGGTTCAGCTTGCCATCAATCGAGATATGGCTGATCAGACCAAGCTCCATGGTGCGAAGCTGCCAGCGATGAAACAGTTTCCCGTTCAGCATGCTGTTCATAAAGGTTTTAATGTCTGATACAATAAATGCTTTCATCAGCCTTTGTCCTCCAGTGCGCTAAGATAAGTTTCAGCCGCCTTCATGCCGTCCATGGCAGCGGACATAATGCCGCCGGCATAGCCGGCGCCTTCTCCGATGGGATAAAGCCCTTTCACGGCGCTTTGCATATCCGCCTCGCGAAGGATGCGAAGTGGTGAAGAGCTTCTGGACTCGATGCCTGTAAGCACCGCATCATCCCGGTCAAAGCCCTTCAGCTTGGTTCCAAAGAAACGGATGCCGTCAGATAGCGCATTTCCAATGGCAGACGGCAGCAGATCATGAAGGTTTGTCTGGACCGTGGGACCTGTAAAACTGGGCGCGATATCTCCAAGACTGCTGATTCGGTCGGTGCCGGAGAGATAATCGCCAACCAGCTGAATCGGCGCACTGTAATTGGAACCGCCCATCAGAAAAGCCGTTCTTTCCAGCTGTTCCTGAAAATATACCCCGGAAAAGAGAAGATTTTTGGAAGCGTCCGGGGCAGAGCTGCCTGCCGGATCGAATCCCGTGATATTTGCCGGATCGCTCATAGAATCGTATCCCGGATGATCCAAAAGATCGCTTGCCAGATTCGGATAACGCCTGTTCATTTCTTTGGCATAGAGCGCGCACTCCTGCGGTGTTACCCCTACCAGAAGCGCAGCATTGCTGTTGGCTTCATCTCTGGCGTAGTTGCTCATGCCGTTGGTAACAAGACGCCCCTTTTCAGAGGTGGCGCTGACCACCAGGCCGCCGGGACACATGCAGAAGGTATATACGCCTTTTCCGTCAGTGGCTTTTCCCGACAGCTTGTAGCTGGCGGCTTCCAGATAGGGGGAAGAGGCGTATTCCCGGTACTGATCCCGGTTGATCATCTCCCTGGGATGCTCGATGCGAAGACCTACCGCAAAAGGCTTGGCCTCCATGGGAATCTGAGAATCTGCAAGCATCCTGAACGTATCTCGGGCGCTGTGGCCGATGCCAAGAAATACCGTATCGCATTCCAGCGTAAAGACGCCCTCCGGGCCGCGGCAGGAAATTCCCCGTACTTTACGGGGCGCATCCGGATCGAAAAGCAGGGCTGTCAAGGTTGTCTCAAACAGCACCGTAGCGCCCAGGCTGATCATCTCTTCCCGCAGCGCTCGCACCACTTTTTTTAGCCTGTCGGTGCCGATGTGGGGCTTCTGGTCATATAAAATGGTTTCAGGCGCGCCTTTTTCTACCATGGTTTCCAGTACAAAACGGCCCCGTCCGCTGGGATCCCTTACCAAAGTATTAACCTTTCCGTCGGAGAAGGTTCCGGCGCCGCCTTCTCCAAATTGAACGTTGGAGGAGGGATCAAGGATCTGTCTGGTAAAAAACAGCCGGACATCTTCGGCCCTTTTTTCTACGGGGCGGCCCCGTTCGATGACAATAGGCTTAAGTCCGGCCCTGGCAAGAAGCAGCGCGGCAAACAGGCCTGCAGGACCTGCGCCCACCACCACCGGCGGTTTCTTTGGCTTGTGGGAAGGAGAGGAGACTTTGTAAGGAGGCTCTTCCTTCAGAAGCTGCCAGTTCTTGTGCGCGCGCCTCCCCCGGTTGAAGATTTTTTCCTCTTTGGCAGGAACCGCATCAATGGTATAAATAAAGCTGAAGCCGTGACCCTTGCGGGCATCAATGGATTTCCTGAAAACCTTCCAGGAAAGAGGGTGCAGATCGGAAATCCCCAGCTCGGCGCGTATCTGCTTTTCCATATTCTGGCCGGCTTTTTCTATAGGTACTCGAAAATCACTGATGCGGATCATATCTATCCATTCCTCTCTGATCTCAGGGTGTGAACATAGATTAACTACAAAGGAATAGTATAACCCTATTTTCTTTACAAATAAAGGGGAGATATGATAAAATTATAAGAACAGCCATTCTACCAACGACAATGAACAAGGAGTATTTTGAATGTACAGCATGACAGGTTTTGGGCGCGGCGAATGCGAGAAGGAAGGCCACAGCTTTTCGGTTGAAGTCAAGTCGGTGAACCACCGTTATCTGGAAACCGGCGTGAGAATTCCGCACAGGCTGGGCGCTTTGGAGCAGGAAGTCCGCAGCATGGTAAAGAAAAAGCTTGCTCGGGGCAAGGTGGATGTTTTTGTCTCCTATACGAATCATTCAAACGACCAGGGAAAAATCTGGCTCGGGGAAGGAAGGCTTGAAGAATACCTGAGCGCGCTTCGCGCGTGCGGCGCCAAATACGGCCTGGAAGACGATCTGAAGCTTTCGCATATCCTTTCCTTACCGGATGTGATCAGCAGCGAGGATAACCAGACAGATCTTGAAATGCTGCAGCCGGTGCTGATGGAAGCCTTGACGCAGGCTCTTGGCGGCCTGGTGGCCATGCGGGAAAAGGAAGGGGAGAACCTGAAAAAGGACCTTGCCGGAAAACTGGATGAGCTTTCCTGCCTTCGGGAAAAGATCGCCGAAAGAGCCCCGCTGGTTGTGGAACTGTACAGAGAGAAGCTGCATGAAAAGCTGCGGGATTATCTGGATCCTTCCATCACCCCGTCCCTGGATGAAGGCAGACTGGAGACGGAAATCGCGATTTTCGCTGACCGCTGCGCCATTGACGAGGAGCTGACCAGGTTGGAGAGCCATATCACGCAGTACCGGAAGCTGATCGAGAAAAACGAGCCGGTGGGCCGTCAGCTGGATTTCCTTACCCAGGAGCTGAACCGGGAAACCAACACCATCGCCTCCAAATCCAGTGACCTTCAGATTACCCAGGCTGCCTTGGCCATGAAAAATGTCATTGAGAAAATCAGGGAACAGGTGCAGAACATTGAGTAAATTTGTCAGCGCCGGTTTCGGCAGCTTTGTGGATGCCGAAAAAATAACAGCGATTCTTCAGCCGGACTCCGCCCCTGTAAGGCGCAGAATTCAGGAAGCCAAAGAGGCCTCTGTGCTGATTGACGCCACCTACGGACGAAAAATCAGGGCCGTTTTATATTTGGAAAACGGCTGGATTATGATCTGCGCCATCGGCGCCGATACCATGGCCGAGCGGCTGAACGGCTAAGAAAGGATATATATGCAAAGAAAAGGAACTCTGGCAGTCATTTCCGGCTTTTCAGGCGTCGGAAAGGGCACTGTTGTCAAGAAATTGTTGGAAAAATATCCCTATGCGCTCTCCATCTCGGCCACAACCCGGGCCCCCCGTGAAGGCGAGATCGATGGCGTTTCTTATCACTTCCTGACAAAGGAAGCCTTCGAGAAAAAGATTCAGGACGATGACTTTTTTGAATGGGCATCCTATGTGGGCAACTACTATGGCACGCCGAAAAGCTTTGTCATGGACGCCCTGGCAGAGGGAAAAGATGTGATTCTGGAAATTGAAGCGGAAGGCGCTTTTAAGGTGAGAAAGCAGGTGGAGGATGCCCTGCTGATTTATATGCTTCCGCCCAGCATGGACGAGCTGAAACGCCGCCTGGTGGGCCGGGGAACCGAATCGGAAGATAAGATCGAAAAACGCCTGAAAAAGGCGGCTGAAGAAGAAACCTTTAAGGCCAGGGAATATGATTTTCTGATTGTCAACGAAAACATTGATGCCTGCGTGGAAGAGCTTCACCGGATTATCCAGACCAGAACCGGCATCAGTCCAAAGCACAGTAAGCTATTAGATGACTTGAAATAGTCAGCTGTTTGTGGTATACTTACAGGCTGACTATGTATGCGCTTAAGAATATATAAGTAGCAATTTCCTACTAACCGAGAGGAGAATCAATCATTATGCTGCATCCTTCTTATATGGAACTGATTGATCATGTTAACCATGTCAATGAACAAATGGGCGAGCCCAAAATAGACAGCCGCTATACCCTGGTTATGGCCGTTGCCAAGCGGGCGAGAGACCTGGTGGATGGCGATGAGCTGATGGTAAGCGACGACCAGGATGGCCGCCCCCTGTCACTGGCAGTCAAAGAAATGGATAAAGAAAAACTGGGCATCGTTATTGAAGAGCCCGTTTACGAAGAAGAAACCGAGGACGAGGCATCCGAGGAGGAGGCGCTGACTGAGGCTGCCGATGCCGAAGAAGATGCCGATTCTGCGGAAGATATCGAAGAAGACGCTTTTGAAGATGCATCTGCGGATGCGGAAGAGATCCCGCTCTCTTGATGGAATCCCGTTACGCCAGTATAGCGATCGATGTCCATCATCAGAAGGTGGACAGGGTATATACCTATGTGGTTCCGGACACGCTTGCCGGTACGCTGCGGATCGGACATCTGGTGGAGGTTCCCTTTGGGATCGGAGATAAACCGAAACGGGGATATGTGCTGGAAATCCAAACAGAGCCCCCCGAAGATGTAAAGGATAGCCTTGATAAGCTGAAAACGGTTATCAGGCTCGTCAGCGAAGAGGTTTTTCTGAGAGAAGAAGACATAGAGCTGGCCAGGGAAATGGCATCCTGCTATATGGCTCCTTTATCCAGCTGTCTGTCTCTGTTTTTGCCGAAACAGCCGGGAAAGGCCTTAAAAGAACCCAAAGATCGCCGTTCCAAAAAAGAAAACGCTCCGCCGGAAGTTATTCCGGCTGGTTTTGTTTCCTCCGCGTCAGCGGAGTCTGCGACAGCGGAGTCTGCTCAGGAAAATTTCCCGGAACAGGGCGCTCATCAGGCTAAAGAAGAGGATCTGCCGCTTAACCAGCAGCAGCTGGATGCCTTTACCAGCATCCATGAGAGCATGGAAAAAGGCGCTTTCGAGGAATTTCTTCTCTACGGAATCACCGGAAGCGGCAAAACCGAAGTCTATATGCGCTGCATCAAAGAGGCGCTGAAGGCGCAGAAAACCTGCATCCTGCTGGTCCCTGAAATCAGCCTGACGCCGCAGCTGATGGCTGTTTTTGAAAGGCGTTTTGCCGGAGAAATCTGCATTACCCACAGCCGTCTCACGGACAAACAGCGCTCCCTTGTCTGGCATCAGGCCAGAAGCGGAAAAGCCCGGGTCATGATAGGCCCGCGCTCGGCGCTTTTCATGCCCATGCCGGATCTGGGACTGGTGATCCTGGATGAGGAACACGAGAGCTCCTACCGCTCAGAGCAGATGGCTCCCCATTACCATGCAAGGCAGGTCGCCGAGATGATCTGCAAAAAGAAGCAGATACCACTGGTGCTGGGCTCCGCCACCCCATCGCTGGAGAGCTATTACCGGGCAAAACAGGGAGAAATCCGTCTGCTGACGCTGGATAAAAGAGCGATCAGCGGCGCATCTCTGCCTGAGACCAGTCTGGTGGATATGCGGGCCGAAATGCAGTCCGGAAATATGGGAATTTTCAGCGCCAGGCTGGTGGAGGGCATGAAGAAACGCCTGGATCGGGGGGAGCAGACGATTCTGTTCCTCAACCGCAAGGGCTATTCCACCTTTATGAACTGCCGCAGCTGCGGCTTTGTGCTGAAATGTCCCCGGTGCTATCTGCCCTATACCTATCACAAAGAAAAGGACAGCCTGATCTGCCATCATTGCGGCAAGGTGGTTTCACCCCCCAGGATTTGTCCGAACTGTCATTCCATGCACATCAGGCAGTTCGGCGTCGGAACCGAAAAGGTGGAGGAGGAAGCAGCCCGGCTGTTTCCGGATGCCCGCATTCTGCGGATGGACATGGGCACCATGAAGAAACGGGAAGACTATCAGCAGGTTTATGAAACCTTCCGAAAGGGAGAGGGAGACATTCTGATCGGAACCCAGATGGTGTCCAAGGGCTTTGATTTTCCGAAGGTTACCCTGGTGGGGGTGATCGCGGCGGATATGACCCTGTATAACGCGGATTTTCACAGCACGGAGCGTACCTTTCAGCTGTTGGTGCAGGTGGCCGGAAGGGCAGGACGGGCCAAGTCTCCGGGAGAGGTGCTGATTCAGACTTTTTCCCCAGAGCATTATTGCCTGAAGAAGGCGAAAGATCAGGACTATCCCGGCTTTTACCAAAATGAAATTGCGGCGAGAAAGCTGATGGAGTGTCCGCCCTTTACCCATCTGGCGCAGATTGTGGTTATGGGAAAGGACGAGGAAAAATCCAGGCTTTGCGCTGAAAGGCTGCTTGCCATGATGGAGCCCTATGCCAAAATAAGGCCGTTTGAAATCCTTGGGCCGTCGCCGGCGCAGCTGAAACGGATCAACAATGTTTTTCGCTGGAAAATACTCGTAAAATGTCCCGAGGAGCAAAGGCTGAGAGCCTTTTCCGAATATATCGTGCGCAAGTTTCAGAGCGAAGAGCCGCTGAGCCTCGCTATCACGCTTCAGGCGGATATTGATCCGATGGCAATTATTTAAGTTTTTAAGGAGTTATAGATTCATGGCACTGAGAAATATTCGTATTGATGATGACCCGATTCTCAGAAAAGAAGCGCGGAAGGTTGAGACCGTTGACAACCGGACCAAGATTCTGATTGAGGATATGTTTGAAACCATGTACGATGCAGAAGGCGTTGGTCTGGCGGCCCCGCAGGTGGGCGTGCTCAAGCAGGTGGTTGTGATTGATACCGGTGAAGAAAACGAGAAGATGGTGCTGATCAATCCGGAGATTATCTTCCAGGAGGGACAGCAGCGGGGGCCCGAAGGCTGCCTCAGCTTCCCTGGACAGCAGGGAATTGTGACCAGACCCTATAGGGTGACAGTCCGGGCCATGGACGAGAACGGCGAGTGGTTTGAAAGAACAGGCGAAGGACTCCTTGCCAGAGCTTTTTGCCACGAGATCGATCATCTTCGCGGAAAGGTTTATGTCGACAAGGTTGAAGAATGGGTGAAACGGGATTAAGAATTGTCTTTATGGGCACACCGGATATAGCCAGGGAAGGGCTGGAAAAGCTGCTTTCGCTTCCGGTGGAGATTGTCGGGGTTTTTACCCAGCCGGATAAGCCGGTGGGAAGAAAGCAGATCCTTACCCCGCCTCCGGTTAAGGCACTGGCGGAAGAAAAGGGCATTCCGGTTTATCAGCCCAAACGGATTAAAAGAGAAAAATGGGTCCGGATTTTGAAAGAGCTGGCCCCTGATCTGGTGCTGGTTACCGCTTATGGTCAGATTCTCTCACAGGAAATTCTGGACATTCCGCGGCTTGGCTGTATTAACATGCATGCCTCCCTGCTGCCAAAGCTGAGAGGCGCAGCTCCAATCCAGTGGGCCATTGCGAATGGGGATGCCCTTACCGGCGTCACCGCCATGCAGATGGATGCCGGCATGGATACCGGAGCGATCCTGGATCAAAGAACCGTGCCCATCAGCGATGACGATACCGAAGAAAGCCTCTACCGGAAGCTTTCGCAGGAGGGCGCTGATCTGATCTGTCAGATTGTTCAGCGAATCCTTTCCGGCGAAAAGCTTATCCCGGTCCCGCAGGACGAGAATCAGGTTACCTACGCTCCGATGATTTCAAAAGAGGACGGGCTGATTAACTGGGAAATGGATGCCGGAAGCATAGACTGCAGGGTGAGAGGCTTTCACAGCTGGCCCCAGGCCTATACATTCCTGGATGGCAAAAAGCTCTCGGTTCTTTCAGCGGCAGTCATTTCTGACGAGACGCTTCAGAGCCTGAAGCCCGGCGAAATAGACATAGAGGCGGCTTCGGCCAAAAGGCCAAGGCTGCTGGTAGGATGCGGAAATCAGGCTTTGCAGATTCTTTCCCTTCAGCTGCAGGGAAAGAAGCCGATGGCGGCCGCCGATTTTCTGAGGGGACAGCGGAACATTCCCGCTTCCTTTGATGCGGTTTCTTCTGTATGAGCCATCTCCGGTTAACGGCCATGAAGGCCTTGATGAAAGTCACCGATGAGGGCGGCTATATACAGCTTGTCCTCTCAAAGCTCATGGAAAACAGCGATCTTTCCGGGCAGGACAAGGCGCTGCTCTCAGGCATCTGCTATGCTGCCATGGTGCATCTTCAGCCCATCGACCGTCTCATAGACGCCTATTCAAAGGTTCCCTGCGCAAAACTCAAAAAAGAGGTAAGGGCGGCGCTGAGAATCGGCATCTGCCAGCTGGTATATTTGGATGGCATCAAGCCCTATGCAGCTGTATCGGAAACGGTTAGCGCGCTGAAAAAAACGAAAGGCGCGTCTCTTTCCGGCTATGCAAACGGCGTGCTGCGGCATTTGCTGCGGGACCTGGAAGCATCCGCTGACAGAAAGCAGCTTGGAGGCGTCTGCCTTCACGAGATTCTTCCCTCCTGGATTCGGGAAAAGCTGACAGAGGCCTATGGCGCGGAGAGAAGCGCATGGCTGGAGAGCATTTTTGAAACCAGAAAGCCTGTCTGCATCCGTCTGGATGCGGAAAATGAAGAAGAGAAAAAGGCCCTGCTGGAGGCCCTTCAGGAAAAAACGGCTTTAAGAGCCGGCAGAATTTGCCCGGATGCCTTCTATTTGTCCCATGCCCAGGGGATCACCGAATGGCCGGCGTTTTTGAGCGGCCGCCTTTATATTCAGGATGAAAGCAGCATGACGGCCTGTCAGGCGCTTTTAACCCTGCTGAAAAGGGCTTCTTATGACCAGCCGATCTGGATCGTGGATCTGTGCGGCGCTCCCGGAGGCAAAGCCGGCATGATAGCCGGCAGACTGGGAAAGGGCGGCATCCCTTCCGGAATGGTTTACTGCCGAGATCTGTATGCGCACCGGGTGGAGCTGATTCTGGAAAATGCCCGCAGGTTACAGCTTGAAAACCTGGTAGGGGAAGTGAAAGACGCTTCCATCGCCTACCCGGAAGATAAGGAAGCCTTTGAGGTTGTTTTGCTGGATGCTCCCTGCAGCGGTCTGGGCGTTGTGAGAACCAAACCGGATATTCTGTATTTTAGAAAACCGGAAGATATTCCGGAACTTGCAGCGCTGCAGCAGAAAATGCTGGATGCGGCGGCCTTGGCGGTTAAGAAGGGCGGATACCTTCTCTACAGCACGTGCACGCTGCTGCCGGAAGAAAATCAGGAGCAGGTGATTGCCTTTCTTCAAAGGCATCCCGAATTTGCCCAGGAAGATCTTTTGGCATATCTTCCGGAAGACTGCGGCCTGTTTCAGCGTCACCTGACGCTGCTGCCGGAAGAAAACGGGCATGAAGGCTTTTTCATTTCCGTATTTCGAAAACATGAATGATGTAACAAACGACAAGGATTTGGCTATGGAAAGTGCATTGTCTCTATCAGTATCAGACTGGAAAAAAGTCCTGGAGGGCTGGGACGAGCGAACGTTTTACGCCCAGGTGCTCTTTTCATGGCTGCATGGAAAAAGGGCCGTTTCCTTTGACGAAATGACCAATGTTCCCAAAAAGCTTCGGGAAAAGCTGGCGCTTGCCTACGGGATCGATCAGGCTGCAATCCTGACTGTTCAAAAAAGCGCCGACGGAACCCAAAAATACCTTTTAGGCCTTTCGGACGGCAAAGCCATCGAATGCGTGCTGATGAAATACCGCTTTGGCTATTCCCTTTGCATTTCATCCCAGGCCGGCTGCCGGATGGGATGCCGGTTCTGCGCATCCACCCTGAAGGGGCTTGATCGGAACCTGACAAGAGCGGAAATGCTGCTTCAGGTCTATACAGTGGAGCAGGAAGCGAAGGTGAAGGTTTCCCATATCGTGGTAATGGGCTGCGGGGAACCCTTCGACAACTACGAAGAAGTCATGGGATTTCTCAGGCTGGTGCACGATGAAAAAGGAAAAGGGCTGAGCTACCGGAACCTGACGGTTTCCACCTGCGGCCTGATCGATAAAATCCGCGATTTTGCCGATCAGGATCTGCCGGTTACACTGGCCATTTCCCTGCATGCCCCAAACGATGAGGTCCGCCTGAAGATCATGCGCATTGCCCGGGCGGTTTCCATGGATGAGCTTCTGGAGGCCTGCCGTTATTATATCGAAAAAACCAACCGGCGCATTACCTTTGAATACCTTTTGATTGATCATGTAAACGACAGCCCGCAGCAGGCAGCCGAGCTAACAGATCGCCTTAAAGATCTGCTTTGCCACGTCAATCTGATACCGGTCAACGCGGTGCCCGAATGCGGCTTTTTAAGGCCCTCAGAGGAACGAATCAGACAGTTTATGAAAGTATTGGAAGATAACCATATTCCTGTCAGCAGGCGGCGGGAGATGGGACGGGAAATTGATGCGGCCTGCGGTCAGCTTAGATTTCGCAAGTCCTAAACAGGTGTGAGGTGAAGATGGATATCAAAAAGAATGGCAGGATTTCGGCTGCCGGCCGGTGTGAAACCGGCATCGTCAGACCCATGAATCAGGACCAGATTTTCTATTCGGTGGAAAATATTGGTCTTCTTCCCAATCTTTTTGTGGTAGCAGACGGAATGGGCGGCCACAAGGCCGGCGATCTGGCGTCCAGCGAAGCGCTGCGGTATTTTCTGGAATATATTGAAGATCATTCTTCGGAAGAAGATGATATTATCCTGCTGATGAAAACCGCGCTGGAAATGGCTAACCGTTATATCTATTATCTTTCCGAAGAATCGGACGATTACAGCGGTATGGGCACCACCTTTGTCGCGGCAACCGTCTGCGGGGATTATCTTTACTGCATCAACGTGGGCGATTCCCGTCTGTATAAGCTGACGCAGGACGAGAGCTCTCCCATGAAGCTGGAAAAGGTAACGGTAGACCATTCCGTGGTGGAGATGCTGCTGGAGGCGGGGCTGATTACCGAGGAAGAGGCCAGAGTCCATCCGCAGAAAAATATGATTACCCGCGCCATCGGAATTGATGAGACGGTTGAAATTGATGATTTCTGTATTACCACCAAAAACCTGAAACGAATTTTACTCTGTTCCGACGGCCTTTCCAATATGCTGTCGGATCTGGAGATACTCAGTGAGCTTTCTACGCAGAAAAATGTCGGCGAAATTGCAGACCGGTTTATAGATAAAGCCAACGAAGCAGGCGGAAAAGATAACATATCGGTCGTTGTTGTCGATTTTAACGGGGAGGGGAAGACGGATGCTTGAAGCAGGACGAGTGCTTGGCAGGCGCTATGAAATATTGGAAGAAATCGGCTCCGGCGGCATGGCAATTGTCTACAAGGCAAGAGATTACAAGCTCAGCCGCCTGGTGGCCATCAAAGTATTGAAGCAGGAGTTTTCCCTGGATGAGACGATTCTTGGAAAATTCAAAAAAGAGGCGCTGGCGGCCGGCTCGCTGACGCATCCGAACATCGTGGCTGTTTACGATCTGGGCCATGAAATCGGCTGTGACTATATTGTCATGGAATATATTGACGGCATCACCCTGAAGGAATATATCAAGCGCCGTGATGTTTTAAGCTCGGAGGAAGTGGTCAAAATCTCCATTAAGATCGCCGAGGCCCTTAAGGTGGCCCATGCCGGCGGCATCATCCACCGGGACATCAAGCCCCAGAACATTATGGTGACGCCCTCCGGCGATGTGAAGGTGACGGATTTCGGAATCGCCAAAGCGGCCTCATCCACCACCGTGACCTCCACGGGAGAAACCCTTGGTTCCGTGCATTATCTGTCTCCGGAGCAAGCCAGGGGCGGCGAAGTAGACGCAAGATCGGATCTGTATTCTCTGGGCATCACCATGTACGAGATGGCTACCAAGGAGCTGCCTTTCACGGCGGAAACGCCGGTGGCTGTCGCCATGAAGCAGATCCATGAGAATTTCCCTGACCCGGCGGCCAAAGCGCCGCAGCTGTGGCCCGGCCTGAGAGATATTATCCTGAAGCTGACCCAGAAAATCCCCGAATGGCGTTACCAGTCGGCGGATGAGCTGATCCGCGATATGAAGCATCTGTACCGCAACCGCAATTACCGCCTGAGAAATGACAATAAGGCGGCCAGCGAGTTCGGTCGTTCCCAGGATCAGATCAGACAGGAGCAGGAGCGGGAAAGACAGCGGATCGCCAGGGAAAGGGAAGAGCGAATGAGACGGCTGAAGCGCCGCCGCAATACCATAATCACCCTGGCTGTGCTGGGAATCCTGATTTTGCTTGCCCTTTTATATCTGCTGAAGCTGGTGCTGGACCGGATGGGAAACGGGACCGGCCAGATTGCCCAGGAATCCTCCTCCGTGGTCGAGATTTCATCCTCTTCCGCGACGGTGGAAGAAATTTCCGTGCAGGAATCCTCCGCCCAGGAGTCTTCTCAGGAGGCGGTGCCTGTTCAGCAGGGCATTCCGGTTCCGGACTTCGTAGGACAGGATTTTGAAACCGCCAACGAAGCGGCCAGGGATCTGGGCTTCTACACCAACGTGGTTACCTCCAACAGCGAGGAATATGAAACCGGTATCGTGATGAATCAGGAGCCGGCCTACGGAACCGAAGGCCTTGAGGGGGACACCATTACCCTGTACGTGAGCCTCGGCCCCGCGCAGCAGCTTTCAACGGTTCCCGATCTGTATGGCTATACCCAGGAGGAAGCGGAGGCGATGCTTCAGGAGGCGGGCCTGGTGATCGGCGAGGTCACCCAGGATTACTCCAGCATTGCGCCTGCAGGCCGTGTCATTGCCCAGGGAACGGCTGAGGGCAGCGAGGTGGCTAAGGGAACATCCGTCGATATTACCATCAGCATTGGACCGAACGAAACGGTACAGGAAGAGACCTCTACAGGGCCTGCCGGAACGGTTTCCATTTCCCAGCCCTTTGCCAAGGCGGAGGAGAACGGAAAGCTGACGGTTATTGCCATTGACGGTTCCGGATCGCAGACGACGATTTACGAGAATACGGTCAGCTATTCCACCTTCAGCTCTCTTGGCGGCGCCATCAAAGTGGGCTATCCCGCCGGCACCGTGAGAGTGGAGGTATATCTGGACGATAAGCTGATTATGAGCGAAGATATCAATGGATAAGGAAACGGGCCGGATTATTGCCGGAATCGGCGGCAATTATGATGTGCTTTGCGAATCCGGTAAGGTGCTGAGGCTCAAAGCCAGAGGCGTCTTTCGGAACCGAAAGATCACGCCCCTTCTGGGCGACAGGGTTACGATCTCCGGCGACGGTTTTTTTGACGCGGTGCTGGAGCGGAAGAATACCAGCATCCGTCCCGCAGCCGCCAACATCGATCAGATGGTTGTGGTCTTTGCGGTCCACAAGTCGGAGCCTCATTTTAAGCTGCTGGACCGGTTTCTGATCGAATGCGACCTGAGAAAAATCCCCGTCCTGATGATTTTTACCAAGGCGGACCTGCTCTCGGAAGGCGAGCGGGAAAAGCTGGTGCGCATTTTAGATGCCTATGAGGCGGCAGGATATCCTTATGAGCTGATCAGCAATCAGGATGAGTCCGCAAGAGAGGATGCGAAAAACCGGATCCTCCCGAAGCTGAGCGGCAAGCTGACGATTTTTGCAGGCCCCTCCGGAGTAGGAAAATCCTCTCTGATCAGCTTCCTGACAGATACGACGCAGGAGGTAGGAGAGCTTTCCGAAAAAATTTCCAGGGGAAAGAATACCACCAGGCATGCCAGGCTGCTCACCTTCCAGGGCGCGGATGGCGTCATGGGCCTGATCGGCGATACGCCGGGATTCAGTTCTTTTTACATGCAGAAGCTCGATCCGGAGGAGCTGGCCATGGCCTACCCCGAATTCAGACCCTATCTGGGAAGCTGCCGCTATTCCAACTGTTCCCATCTGAAGGAAGAGGGCTGCGCGGTAAGGGATGCCGTAAGGCAAGGACAGATTCTGCCCCTTCGCTACCGGAATTTTTCGGCGCTGTATCAGGATTCTTTGAATTCAATTTAAGGAGGTTGCATCGGATGCGCAGAACACAGATTGTTCCATCTGTATTGGCGGCTGATTTCGGAAATATGGCCGAGGAGGCCTTGAACGTCGCCGGCTTGGGAGCTTCGCTTTTGCATCTGGATGTGATGGACGGCCATTTTGTGCCAAGCATTACCTTTGGCGCGTCTATGGTAGAGGCGCTGCGCAAAAAATTGACCATTCCGCTGGATGTTCATCTGATGGTCACTGAGCCTTTGCATCTGATTCCGGATTTTCTGAAGGCCATGGGAGAGGCAGAGGGAAATATTATTACCGTCCATCAGGAGGCATGCGCCGATCTTGCCGGAGTTCTTCAAAAGATTCATGAGCTTCAGCCTTCGGTGATCAGAGGGGTGTCCATCAAGCCCGGCACGCCGGTTGATGTGCTGGAGCCTTTTGTCCGGGAGACGGATCTGGTGCTTTTGATGACAGTGGAGCCGGGTGCGGGCGGACAGAAGCTCATTCCCGAAACCCTGGAAAAAATCGGCCAGGTCAGGTCCCTGTTCGCCGAAAAGGGCAAAGATGTGCTGATCGAGCTGGACGGAGGCGTGAAGGTTTCCAACATGCACGAGCTTTTGGATGCGGATCTTCTGGTGATGGGTTCGGCGGTATTTGCCGCGGGAAATCCGGAAAAAACCAGAGAAAATTTCCGTTATTGCCAGGAAAAACTGAACGAATTAACAAGAACATGAAAATAATACTTGCATTTTTAACATAGTTTTGATATAATTCATACGTTATGTCTCGGAAGGAGGTAATAGTTCATGGCTAAGTGTGATATTTGTCAGAAAGGTCAGCTCTTTGGGAATCAGGTCAGCCATTCACATAGAAGATCTAACAAAGCATGGAAACCGAACATCCGCACAGTCAAAGCGGTTGTTGACGGAACCCCCAAAACTCTGCATGTCTGCACCAATTGCCTGAAGTCTGGTCGTGTTTCCCGCGCCTGATGTAAGGTTTATGCCCGGACGGGTATTCTAAAAAATATAACCAGATGCCTGGTCCGGCGTCTGGTTAAATTTTTTTAAAGGAGGATGTTATGACGGCTTCATTTAATACCCAATATGGCCCTGTCTATATCGATACCGAAGTCCTGAAAAGAGGCGCCGGCATGGCAGCGCTTGAGTGCTATGGCGTTGTTGGCATGGCTTCCATTAACTACAAGGACGGCATTGTACAGCTGCTGCTGGGAGAAAGTCTGACTAAGGGCATCAAAGTAGGCGTAACGCCAGAGGCTACCTCCATTGAATTTCATATAATTGTCGAGTATGGAACCAATATATCCGTAATTGCCGAGAATCTGATCAGTAATGTGAAATATTCCGTTAAAGATCTTCTGGGCATCGAGATTTCCGACGTCAGCGTTTTTGTTGAGGGGATCCGTACGGAATCAAGAAACAAGGCCTGATGGAGGATGATTTAATTTGAAAACGATAGGCGGACAGAAATTTAAGCAAATGCTTGTGGCCGGCGCCAACCGGCTTGAAAAAGACAAGAAAATTGTTGATGAAATGAATGTCTTTCCGGTTCCGGACGGTGATACCGGAACCAATATGTCCTTAACGGTTACTTCCGCTGTCAAGGAAGTGCTGGCGGTTCAGACGGATTCCTGCGCAGATATTGCCAAGGCCCTGTCTTCCGGCGCCCTTCGCGGAGCCAGAGGCAACTCGGGCGTTATTGTATCTCAGCTTTTCAGAGGCATGTCCAAGGCGCTGAAGGGATTCGACACCATCGATGCATTTCTTTTTGCGCAGGCTCTCTCCAGAGGCGTGGCAACCGCTTATAAAGCGGTTATGAAGCCCAAGGAGGGCACGATCTTAACCGTAGCCAAGGCTGCCGCTGCCAAAGCGGACGAGATTTCCAAGGAAGCCGATGATCTTGCCCTGATTATGGAAAACACCGTTCTTGCGGCGGAAGATATGCTGGAGCAGACGCCCGAGCTTCTTCCTGTTCTGAAAGAGGCAGGCGTGGTGGACTCCGGCGGAAAAGGCCTTTGCCTGATGTATCGCGGATTCCTGGAAGCCCTGCTTCGCGAGGACGACACCATTGATCCCGTGATCGCTCTTGGCCAGGGGGAGGCCAGCGAAGAGCCCCAGAAAGAAGCCATGTTCTGTACGGAGCTGCTGGTGCTGACAGGTTCCGCCTCTGAGGCGGAGGAAGGTCTTGCCAAGATCCGCAAGGAGCTTCGCGGCATGGGCCAGGATCTGGAAACCGGCACGGTTTCTTCTCAGCTGATGATCCGCATCCATACCCCTCATCCGGGTGAAGTGCTTGAAAAAGCCCTTGCCTTAGGCAATCTGAAGGAAATCAAGATCGAAAATATGGAAGTGTCCCATCGCCATATTCTCAAAATTGAAGAACCTGCCAAAAAGAACGAGCCGCGCAAAGCCGTCGGTTTTCTGGCCATTTCCGTCGGCGACGGTCTGGAACAGATTTTCTCCGAGCTTGGCGTGGATAAGGTTCTCAGCGGCGGACAGACCATGAACCCCAGCACCGATGATATCCTTCACGGCGCGGCTCAGATCAACGCAGATCATATCATTGTGCTTCCCAACAACAAGAACATTATTCTGGCTGCCAAGCAGGCGGCGCTGATGAGCAAGGATAAAACCATTCACGTCCTTCCCAGCAAATCAGTTCCCCAGGGCATCACCGCCATGATCAGCTATGTTCCGGACGACTCGCTGGAGGACAATCTGGCCCGCATGGAAGAAAGCATGGAGCTGGTTACATCCGGCGCCGTCACCTATGCGGTGCGGGATACCCACATGGGTGATTTTGCCATCAAGGAAGGCAATATCCTGGCGCTGAGAAACGGCGATATCTGCCAGGTGGGCGAGGATCTGATGGATACCACCAGACTGCTGGTGGACCAGATGATTACCGATGAAACCGGTATCTTCACCATTTATTATGGCCTGGACAGCTCCAAGGAAGATGCGGAAACCCTTTCGGCATATATCCTGGAGAATTATCCCGATACCGAAGTGGAGATCCAGGAGGGCGACCAGCCGATCTACTACTTCCTGCTGTCTGCGGAATAATCCATGAACAAAAAAGAGCTTAGCGCGGCAGAACTGACCTTTCTGAAGGGAATCGGTCCTGGCCGCGCTGAATTGTTTTTCGCCCAGGGCGTCCGGAATCTGTGGGATCTTCTGGAGTATTTTCCCCGAAACTATCTGGACGAGCGGGCGCGCACGCCTATTGGAAACGTGAGGGATCAGGAGCTGGTTCTTTTAAGAGCCAGAGTCTGCGCCCCGGTGCGGAATTTTCATGCCAGGCGCATGACGATCACCAGCACCAGAATTGCGGATGAAACCGGTCAGATCGAAGCGGTTTGGTATAACCAGCCTTATCTGGTTAAGAATCTGCAGGAGGGGAAGGTTTATC
Organism: Bacillota bacterium; assembly: GCA_017634575.1. Lineage (GTDB taxonomy): Bacteria > Bacillota > Clostridia > Lachnospirales > Bianqueaceae > RUG760. The sequence continues at coordinate 10,292 of JAGBND010000072.1, read as the reverse complement.
TCTTTGAGGGAAAAGTGAAATTTTCCCGGGGAAGGCTCTCTCTGAATGCGGCAAAGGTGATGCCTGTGAAGGATGAAATGCCGGGCATCGTGCCGGTTTATCCGCTGGGAGGGGGACTGACCCAGAAAATCGTATCCGCTGCCGTAAAGGGGGCGCTGGAGCTTTTAAGCCCTGAATTTGATCCGCTGCCCATGCATTACAGGCAGAATCTGATGGATTTTAGCAAGGCCTACGAGCAGATTCATTTTCCCGCCAGCTTTGAAGAGATGGAAAAGGCCAGAAAACGGCTGGTCTTTGATGAGCTGTTTATTCAGCAGCTTGCCCTTCGCAGCCAGAAGCTTTCCAGACAGGAAAACCAGGGAGGCGTCGTGATGAACCCTCCTGAAAACTGGCAGGATGCGCTTTTATCTTCCCTTCCCTATCCCCTTACCGGGGCGCAGGCCAAGGTAATTCAAGAAATCTGCCGGGATCTTTCCGATGTAAGACCCATGAACCGTCTTTTGCAGGGCGACGTGGGAAGCGGAAAAACCATGGTGGCCTTTTTCAGTGTTTATGCGGCCTTTTTGTGCGGCTATCAAAGCGCCTTGATGGCGCCGACCGAGGTGCTGGCCAGGCAGCATTTTAAAGAGGCCTCCCGCGTGCTGGAGCCCCTGGGCGTCAGAACGGCGCTTCTAACCGGAACCGTCACCGGAAAAGAGCGGCAGACGCTCCTGGAAAAGCTTAAAAATGGTGAAATTGATTTTCTCATCGGCACCCATGCCCTGATCCAGGACCCGGTGGTTTTTTACCGCCCGGGACTGGTGATTACGGATGAGCAGCATCGATTCGGCGTCAGACAAAGATGGATGCTTGCCCAAAAGGACGGCGAGCAGGAAGGGCTCGTGAATGTGCTGGTTATGACAGCCACGCCCATTCCCCGCACCTTGGCCATGATTCTCTATGGGGATATGGATATTTCCGTGCTGGATGAGATGCCGCCGGGGAGGACGCCGGTGAAGACCTACAGCGTGAATACCTCCTATGATGAGCGCCTGTATCAGTTTATCAGGCGGCAGGTGGAGGAGGGGCATCAGGTATATGTGATCTGTCCCATGGTGGAAGAGGCAGAGGAGACCGAGATGGAAGATGATCAGCCGCCCCTTCGCAGCGCCGTAGGATATCAGGCTTATCTGTCTGAAATGATCTTTCCGGATATTCCGGTGGGTCTGCTTCACGGGCAGATGAAAAATGCGGAAAAAGATGCTCAGATGACAGCCTTCGCCAGGGGAGAAACGAAAATCCTGGTTTCCACAACGGTGGTTGAGGTGGGGGTTAATGTTCCCAACGCCACCTTGATGATTGTGGAAAATGCGGAGCGCTTCGGACTTTCTCAGCTGCATCAGCTGCGCGGAAGAGTCGGAAGAGGCCGGGATGAAAGCTATTGCGTTCTGGTTTCTGACCAGAAAAAGGCTGAAGGTTCTTTGCGATTCAACGGATGGTTTCTTCATCGCAGAGGAAGATCTGAGGCTTCGGGGCGCAGGCGATGTTTTCGGGTTGAGGCAGCATGGTCTGCCGGAGTTTAAGATTGCGGACCTTTTCAGAGATATGGAAGAGCTAAGAGCGGCGCAGTCGCTGGCCCAGACGGTGATGGAGGCGGATCCGGAGCTTAAATCGCTGGAACACGCGGGGATCAGAAACGAGCTGGATCTGTTTTTTGAAAAAGCTGCGCTCATGAGCTGAGAGAAAAATATATTTCCTCATGAATGCAAATGCTTTTTTTCACTGTTTATTACATTTCACTTGACTTTTGGGCCGTAATCTGTAAAATAGGAAAGAGGTGGCAGATTTGGGAAGAGTCATTGCCGGCCTGTATAAAGGCCGTCGGCTGTTCACTCCGGAAGGAATGGATACCCGTCCGACGACAGACCGTTTAAAAGAGGCTCTTTTTGGAATGCTGCAGTTTGATCTGATGGGCAAATCCTTTCTGGATCTGTTCTCAGGCAGCGGGCAAATGGGCATCGAAGCTCTCTCGAGGGGCGCTTCATCCGCCGATCTGGTGGAAATGGATCGCCGGGCCCTGTCGTGTATCCGTAAAAATCTGACATCCCTTCAGCTTACGGATAAGGCTCGCGTGTGGCCCCTGGATGTCAGAAGAGCGATTTCCCGTTTCGAGACAGAAGGGCGTCAGTTTGATTGGATATTTATGGATCCTCCCTACCTTAAGGGGCTGGAGGATGAAATCGGTTCACTGATCGCCGGCGCAGGCATTCTTGCGCCTGAAGGCACCCTTGTTATTGAGTCTTCTTCGGAGACCGTGCCCTGTATAGACGGTTTGGAAAAGGTCAGGGAAAAGGTTTATAAGACGACCAGGTTCAGTTTTTTTGTCAGGAAGGAATAAAGTTTGAAAGTTGGTGTGGTTCCCGGCAGTTTCGATCCGGTAACGCTGGGTCATCTGGATATTATAGAACGCGGCTCGAAGCTGGTTGAAAAGCTGGTTGTGGGCGTGCTGTCCAACAGCGCAAAAGGCCCTATGTTTTCTGTCGCCCAGCGGGTAGAGCTTCTTGAGAAAGCCACCTCTCATCTGGACAATGTGGTGGTGATTCCCTTTGAAGGACTTTTGGTGGATTTTCTGAAAGAGCAGCAGGCCCAGGCTGTCATTCGCGGACTGAGGGCTGTGACCGATTTTGAATACGAGCTTCAGCTGGCACAGGCCAACCGCTCTCTCTATCCGGATATGGAAACGGTTTTTCTCACCACCAATGTGCAGTATTCCTACATCAGCTCTACCATTGTCAAGGATGTTTTAAAGTATGGCGGAGATATCAGCCACTTCGTTCCGGCTGCCGTCATCGATATGATATATCATTTCAGGAGGTAAGTTCATGGACCGTCAGATGGAAATCGAAGAGATTTTGACCAGTATCGAAGAGATGTTAGAGCAGGCAAAAACGGTTCCTTTCAGCGATAAAGTTCTTGTAGACAGAGAGGAGCTTTTTGATGCGATTACTGATATCCGCCTGAAGATGCCTACTGAGATAGAGCAGTCCAAGTGGGTCCTTGAAGAGAAAAACAGGATCATTGTTGATGCGCAGCACGAAGCAGAAGCAAAAATCAAAGAGGCTGAGGAAGAGCGCCTCAAGATGATTAACGAGCACGAGGTTACCCGCAAAGCTTATCAGCAGGCTGAGGAGATTGTTGACAATGCGAAGCGCGTCTCCAAGGAAATGCGCATGGGCGCCAAAGAATACGCAGATGATCTGCTGATGCAGATCGATGATCAGATGAAGCAGCTGGCCGGCTTTACCAATGAGGAGCTTTCCAAGATCGCCGGAATTATTGATCAGAGATCCAAGGATTTTGCATCTGTCATAGATCAGAAGAGCCGGATTTTGCAGCAGAACCGGAAGGAACTGGATATTCATCACGAATAATCCGTGTTTTCCCTGCTTCTATTAAAAAGAGCATACCGCCTCCGGGCATGAGTCTTGGCTTCGGAGGCGTGATTTTGTCTGCATGCAGCAATTTATACTATAGGTAAAAGAGGTTTTAGAGAATGGATACTTCGACGAAGATCGAGAAGCGCCGTGAAGAGGCCAGAAAACGTCAGCAGGAGATCAAAAAACGGGAAAATGCTAAAATCAGCCAGAAAACCAAGCATGCGATCCTGTCAGTATGTATCACGGTTCTTTCGATACTTGTCATTTTGGCACTTATCTTCCCCAATACTGGACTGAGCCGCCGTATGCTCACCGCTGTTACCATTGGGGACACCAAGGTATCGGTTGCAGAGTACAGCTATTACTATCGCTCCAGCTTCAACAACTATTATCAGACCATCCAGAACTATTTCGGCGGCAACTATATGCCCATTGATCTGACCAAATCCCTGGAGAAGCAGGCCTATTCCGAAGATCAGACCTATGCCGATTATTTCAGCAACCAGGCCATCAGCAGCCTGAAAGAGGTGATCGTTCTGGCCGAGGAAGCGCAGAAGGCAGGCTTTGAGCTTCCGGCTGATTCCCAGCAGGCGCTGGAGGAATCGCTGGCCAGCGTCAAGACTTCCGCTGAGGCTTCCGGAGTTTCTGTCAACAATTATCTTTCCACCAATTTCGGTATGGGATTCAATATGACTCTTCTGGAAAAATGCGTCCGCCGCGAGCTGCTGGCCGATGCCTATAAGTCCTTCAAGGAAGGTTCTTTTGAATATACCGAAGACGAGCTGGATGCCTTCTATAACGATCATCACATCGACTACGATGTAGCCGATATCCGCATGGTTACCTTTACCAGCTCCGAGGCTACGGAAGACGCCGAGGCTGTGACCATCGAAGAGGCGAGAGCAAAAGCCGAGGCTTTTGCGGAGGGAATCACTTCGGAAGAAGATTTTGCCGCCCGCGCTCTTGAGAAAGCGCAGGAGCAGGATCCCGGCGCAGAAGATACTTCTCTGATCACCAATCTCCGCTTCAGCTCTCTTACCTCCGCCGATCAGAATGTTGCCAACTGGGTTTTCTACCTGAATCATAAGGCCGGCGACTGCGAGGTGGTGGACGGCGCGGATGGAACCACCGTCTATGTCCTCTATATGATTGCTGCGCCTCATCGTCAGACCGAGAATACCGTGGATATCCGTCATATCCTGATTGCTCCCGAGGATGCTGAATCCGAAGAGTCAAAGGCCGAAGCCAAGGCAAAGGCTGAGGAGATTTATCAGCAGTTCCTGGACGGCGGCGCCTCCGAAGATCTGTTTGCGCAGCTGGCTACGGAGAACTCAACCGATACCGGTTCTGCCTCCAACGGCGGTCTGTACACCGGCGTTTACCCCGGACAGATGGTGCAGAGCTTCAACGACTGGTGCTTCGATGAGGCCAGATTTGCAGGTGACAGCGGCATTATTGAATCTGAGTATGGTTATCACATCATGTATTTCGTAGGCGAGAATGAAGCCAGATGGATCATCGATGCCAGAGCTGACAAACAGGCCGAGGACTATACTTCCTGGTATTCCGAGGTTGCGGATATTTATCCTGTGACGAACCACGAATTTGCTATGCGTTACCGTTCAGAGCCGATCTGAGGGTAAAGCCATATAAAAAATCAAGTTCAGAAAGGAGTTCGTTATGAAAAACAGAAAGTTACTGCCTCTTTTCTCTACACTGGTGCTCCTTGTCTTTACGCTTGGACTGCTCACAGGCTGTTCGTCCAAACCTGCCGTTAAGGTTACGAATAACCTGGATCAGACAATCGTATATCTGACGATTAACTCACCGGATGAATCCGACTGGGGAGACAATCTGCTTCTTACCTCCGTGGAACCCGGTCACAACGTCTCTGTGACCTTTGATAAAATCTCGGAAGAGCAGGCAGGCACCTTTGATGTCGGTATCCTTTGCGAAAATCAGATGAACTACGATACATTTGAGGTTTATCTGGGCGAAGGCTACGAGATTGGAGTTGCTTCAACCGGCAACGAGAACGGTGACACAGTCATCCTGACCGTTACAGATGCAAACGGACATCAGGAGACATATGAAGGCTATGTTTATCCGAACGAAGAATAAGTTATCATATCAAAAAAACCGTGCGTGGCACGGTTTTTTTTATTGCGTTTCGGGGGACTGATGATGGATTAATCTGCAATTGTCTGGCAATCCGGATATCAGATAATTTGAAGTGGAATTTGGTATTCTGATTCAGGGAGAGTATGTTGGCCTTCTTCATCCCTTCGCATCAGGCTTTGATACAGCTTTCCGAAACGAAGCTCCTCTTCCAGCATCCATCGGCCCTCCTGAGAAAGAGAGGCGGTATCGTCAGGATAATTGATCAGGACAGGCAAACCGGCTTCTTTCTTGAGCCTGGAAAGAAGGGAAAGCGAATCTTTTCTGACCCCTAGCACGCGAAGATAGGATGGTCCTTGCTCAAATTTTAGAGCTTTCTTTTTTTCTTTGGTGATATCAAGGTAAATATTGAGAAGAATTCTCCTTAGCCTTGCCGTGGGATAGCGCTTTGTTTCCAGCAGATGGAGCAGAGATGTATAATCTGTGCTTATGGGTGCGGAATGCAGAATTCTGTTCTCCAATCCCTCGCTGATTTCATCGATGCCCGCCAGGGTGTCTGCGCTGTGAAAACACAAACGATACCGAATGGCAGGATAGATGTCTTCAAGAAAGGCAGGATGCTGATTGACCGGGAAGGGAAGAAAATCGCTGATTTCCCCTCCCGTTCGGGCCGTCTCCCTGATAAAGGAAGCGCTGACAAATGGGTGCTGATTTTGGAGGCTTGGGGAAGGGCCGGCGGCATTAGACCGAGCAGTGGAAGGATCACTGCCAAAGTTATGAGGGACCGAACGTTTGACAGGCAAAAGGGCTGGCGAAAAGGAGAGTTGTTTGCAGGCGTGCAAATACTCGAGGACTAAAATGGCGTTAGGCTCGTCGGGCAGTTCGGCGCCGGTTAACGTTTCGAGGGCGCCGAGTCTGGCCTTGGCAAAGGAAGGGTAAATTTCCAGGTTTTTTTTCAACAAGTCCGTATAACCGGCGGAAGGGTTCGCCAGGTATTCAGCCGCTTTATCAAGCAGCGGCAGGGCGGAGGGGTCCTCCATTCCAAAGCTGATGGAATCCACCAGGCCGCTTTCCTGCAGCAGCTTAGCCCCTCCAAAGGCGAATTTTTCAGCAGTTGCGGTGGCGTAGTAGGCGGGAAGCTCAAGCACCAGGTTCGCGCCTCCTGACAGAGCCATCCGTGTTCTTGTGTATTTATCATAAAAAGCTGGAGAAGACCGTTGAACAAAGTTCGGACTCATGACACAAATTACTGATGGATCCAGCCCTTCTTTCCCGGCCATATATTTAGCCTGCCGGATTTGATAGAGGTGCCCTTTGTGAAATGGGTCATATTCGCAGATGATTCCTATCATAGCATTCTTATCCTTTGTATGGTGCAAACTGAGTTTGGCGTCTTGCAAAACCCAGATGTCTCTTTATTATATCACATGCCTCTTCGGATGTAATGGGTATTCCAAATAATATGTTATGGGTATTCTAATAATTCAAATTGAAGAGGCGTATTCGTCAGAATAATTATAAAACAGAGGAAAATGGAGATAAAAAGAGTAAAACGTAGAATAGCAGAGATATCTGGCATTATTTTTGGATCGATCGGGTTGATATAAACTCTCGAATCGAATATGATAGCAATTGTGGTTTAGCACTCGATGCGAATGAGTGCTAACAAAATGAAGTTAAGAAAGTTCAGGAGGTATATGAAATGAGACTTGTTCCTTTGGGTGACAAGGTAGTTGTTAAACAGTTAGAAGCGCTTGAGACCACTAAATCCGGTATTGTTCTTACCGGAAATGCGAAAGAGAAACCGCAGGAAGCGGAAATTATTGCTGTAGGTCCCGGCGGAATGATAGATGGTAAAGAAGTCAAGATGGAAGTTAAAGTTGGTCAGAAAGTTATGTACTCCAAATATGCCGGAACAGAAGTCAAACTGGATTCTCAGGAATATATTATTCTGAAACAGAGCGATATTCTGGCGATTGTTGAGGACTAAACTCGCGGCTTGACACTCTAAAGAGTTCACATTTTTGTGCCGCGAGGCGAACTGCTGCGCAGTTCCGACATCAAGAATTAAAGATGGATGCGGCATGACTATTTGAGAGATTAATTTCGGAGGTTTATATTATGTCTAAAGAGATTAAATTTGGTGTAGAGGCAAGAAATGCCTTGCTTTCTGGTGTTGACCAGCTGGCTGATACCGTTAAAGTTACGCTTGGCCCCAAGGGACGTAATGTTGTTCTGGATAAAAAATACGGCGCTCCTCTGATCACCAATGACGGCGTTACCATTGCAAAAGAAATTGAACTGGAAGATCATTTTGAGAACATGGGCGCTCAGCTTGTTAAAGAAGTTGCGACCAAGACAAATGATGTTGCCGGTGATGGAACGACCACCGCAACGGTTCTGGCCCAGGCCATGATCCATGAAGGTCTGAAGAATATTGCTGCAGGCGCAAACGCCATTATTCTTCGTAAAGGTATGAAGAAAGCTACTGATTGCGCTGTAGAGAGCATTAAAGGCATCAGCACGCCTGTCAGCAGCAAAGAGCATATTGCCCAGATTGCAGCCATCAGCGCTGGTGACGAAGAAGTCGGTACCATGATCGCAGATGCAATGGAAAAGGTTTCCAACGATGGCGTCATCACCGTTGAAGAATCCAAGACCATGAATACGGAGCTTGATCTGGTGGAAGGCATGCAGTTTGATCGTGGTTATCTGTCTGCCTACATGTGCAACGATATGGACAAGATGGAAGCCAGACTGGACAATCCTTACATTCTGATTACCGATAAGAAGATTACCAACATTCAGGAAATCCTGCCTCTGCTGGAGCAGATTGTACAATCCGGCGCAGCCCTTCTGATTATCGCAGAAGATGTCGAGGGCGAAGCTCTGGCTACCCTTGTGGTTAACAAGCTGCGTGGAACCTTCAACTGTGTGGCTGTTAAGGCTCCCGGCTTTGGCGATCGTAGAAAAGCAATGCTGGAAGATATCGCTGTTCTGACCGGTGGTCAGGTAATCAGCGAGGAGCTTGGCCTGGATCTGAAAGAGGCTACCCTGGATATGATGGGCCGCGCTAAATCCGTCAAGGTTCAAAAAGAGAGCACTGTGATTGTAGATGGCGCCGGAGACAAGAAACAGATCAAATCCCGTGCCGAGCAGATCAAGACCCAGATCGAAGAGACTACCTCTGATTTTGACCGTGAAAAACTCCAGGAGCGCCTGGCCAAGATGGCTGGCGGCGTCGCTGTGATTAAAGTCGGTGCTGCTACCGAGACAGAAATGAAAGAGAAAAAGCTTCGTATGGAGGATGCTCTGGCAGCTACCCGTGCAGCTGTTGAAGAGGGTATCGTCTGCGGCGGCGGTTCTGCGTTTATTCATGCAATTGAAGCGACCAAGGCTCTGGCTGCCACCCTTACCGGAGATGAGAAGACTGGCGCCGAGATCGTTGTGAAAGCCCTGGAAGCGCCTGTTCGCCAGATCGCTACCAATGCCGGAACAGAGGGCAGCGTTGTTGTCAACAAGCTGCTTGAGTCTCCCACCGGAACCGGTTTCAATGCGCTGACCAATGAGTATGTGAACATGGTTGATGCCGGTATCATTGATCCTGTTAAGGTTACCCGTACCACACTTCAGAATGCTACTTCTGTAGCCGGCACGCTGCTGACAACGGAAGCTGTTGTGGCTGACAAGCCTGAACCCGAACCTGCTCCTGCTCCCGGAGCCGGCGCCGGAATGGGCATGATGTAATTCAGGATAGAGCACGCCAAATTAATGCCTATAATTAAAGTCCGGGAAAGAAATCTTCTTTCCCGGACTTTTTTCTGTGACCTGAGCTGGAAAAACCGGGGCCTAATGCATAAGGGGCAGGTTCTTATGAGACTCCGGAATGAGGTCAGTTCTCCATTAAAAGGCAAACAGCTTCAGCGGCCATGCCTTCTTCACGGCCTGTAAAACCAAGGTGTTCCTCTGTGGTGGCCTTCACATTGATTCTGGATTCTTCGCAGCCGAGGGTTTTGGCAAGATTGGATTTCATTTCCGCGGTATAAGGGCTGATTTTGGGCTTTTGCGCGATCAGCACAACATCCAGGTTGCCGATTAAGTACCCGGCGCTGTTCATCCTGTCAGCCACGATCTTGAGTAAGCGCATGCTGTCAGCGCCCAGATAGGCAGGATCCGTATCCGGAAACAGTTTGCCGATATCGCCCTGGCCAAGAGCTCCAAGAATAGCATCCATGACTGCATGGGTTAACACATCGGCATCGGAGTGGCCATCCAATCCGCGGTCGAAGGGTATGGTGACACCGCCTAAAATCAGCTTGCGGCCGGCGGTAAGTCTGTGGACATCATAGCCTATACCAATACGCACTTATATTTCCTCCTGTCTGTGATGAATGTAAAGTTTAATGTTTTAAAGTTAATAACGATCCTTTTCCGCAGCGTGTGCCGACGAAAAGGCAACCCTAATTATATGAGATTCTTATTGAAAATTCAAGGCAAACCATTTGCGTGGAAAACGGACAAAGAGTGGGGATTTTTGGATTGCGTTAAAAAATCAGAAAAAATATAAAAATCAAGTTGACTTTGAATGAATCTTGTGATATTATAACGATTGTCGCGAATGACTGGCTCAGTCCTAGCCACTGCCGGAGTGGCGGAATTGGCAGACGCACAGGACTTAAAATCCTGCGGGATTTAACCCCCGTACCGGTTCGAGCCCGGTCTCCGGCACAACATGCCCAGATAGCTCAGTTGGTAGAG
>JAGBND010000071.1 GCA_017634575.1 Bacillota bacterium | reverse complement strand
TACGTCGGTGCAATGATCAGACTACGGCTCATAAGGGAGGACATTATGGATAATAACATCATTCTTTCCATTCGGGATGTAAAGGTGGTTTTTGAGGACGGCTTTACAGCTCTGGGTGGTGTCAGCATTGATATCGGACAGAATGAGTTCGTTACGCTGCTCGGCCCCTCCGGCTGCGGAAAGACGACGCTGCTGCGCTGCATCGGCGGATTTGAAAAGCCAACCAGCGGAGAGATCCTTTACAAGGGAGAAAACATCATTCCGCTTCCTCCGTATAAACGGAATATCAATACGGTGTTTCAGCGGTATGCACTTTTCCCGCATATGAATGTTGCCCAGAATGTCGCCTTTGGTCCGGACCTTCGGCATGAGGATAAAAAGAAGACGGCGGTCCGCGTCAGTGAAATGCTGGAACTGGTCGGTCTGGCGGGATTTGAAAAACGCCGGATTACAAGTCTTTCCGGCGGTCAGCAGCAGCGGGTAGCCATTGCAAGGGCCCTGATTAATTCGCCGGATGTGCTGCTCCTGGATGAACCGCTGGGCGCGCTGGATCTGAAGCTGAGACGGGAGATGCAGCTGGAACTGAAACGCATTCAGCGGGAAAGCGGCATCACCTTTATCTTTGTCACACATGATCAGGAAGAAGCGCTGACAATGAGCGATCGTGTCGCTGTTATGCGGGCAGGGGAGATTTTGCAGCTCGGGACACCGGTGGATATTTACAACGAGCCGGAATCTGCGTTTGTGGCGGACTTTATCGGCGCCAGCAATATCCTGCCGTCGACGATGGTCAGAGATCAGCTGGTTCATTTCCTGGGAACAGATTTCCCCTGTGCAGACAGCGGATTCGGCGAGAATAATCCGGTGGATGTGGTGCTCAGACCCGAGGATGTGAAGCTGAAGCCGGAGAGTGACCCGGCGAATGGCGTTGTCGGCGTTGTTGAATCGCTGCTGTTCAAGGGCGTTCATTACGAAATGAAAGTCCGTACGGGGACGGATGTCCTTCTTGTCCATTCCACGCATGCGCGTCAGGTTGGAACACGGGTGAAAATGACCGTTGCACCTGAGGATATCCAGGTCATGCGGAAGAGCGATTTTTCACCGGATGTTCGTGCCCGCAAAGGAGAGGGGGGCGCTCAGTGAAGCATAAAAACCTTATGTCCCTGCCTTTTACGCTGTGGGCGATCATATTCATCGTATTGCCGCTGTGCCTGATTGTATGGTACGGTATAACGCTGGAGATTCCGGTTGAGTATACGCAGATCACGCTGGAGGATGGATCGACAGCGTATAAGCTGGAAGACGGAACCGTTCAGACACAGGAACCGTGGCAGAAAAAGGCGGTTATCTCCTTTTCGAACTTCAAAAGGATGGTGGAGCCGACCTATCTCAAACTGTTGATCCGGTCGCTTCGGGTCGCACTGCTGACGACACTGATCTGCCTTTTGCTGGGGTATCCGGTTGCCCTGATTCTGACGGGAAAAGATTTTAAGCATCCGTCACTGTGGATGATGCTGATTATCCTTCCCATGTGGATGAATTTTCTGCTGAGAACCTATTCCTGGATGTCGATTCTTGAAAATTCAGGCATTCTGAACAGCTGGATTGCCTCACTGAGAGAAGCCATTCCGGCCTTTGATAAATTCCTGAGTGACAGGGGTGTCGGGAATAAGATCATTTTTCTGTATAATGAAAATGCGGTTATCCTCGGTATGGTTTATAACTATCTGTCTTTTATGATCATGCCGATTTATACGGTCATTGAAAAAATTGACCGCAGTCTACTGGAAGCGGCGGCGGATCTGGGTGCATCGCCGTCCAAAAGCTTCCTTCGCGTTACGCTGCCGTATTCATTGCCGGGCGTGCTTGAAGGCGTGACCATGGTTTTTGTACCGGCGGTAACGACGTTCGTCATCAGCCAGCTGATGGGCGGCGGAAAAGTGCCGCTGATCGGTGATGTCATCCAGAATCAGTTTGGAAAATCCAGTGACTGGCATTTTGGTGCCTCCCTGTCGCTGCTGGTGATGGTGGTGGTGCTGGCCTTCATGCGAGGTCTGCATTCGATCGATAAAGAAGAGGAAGTACAGAAGGAGGTGCGTATTTTCTGATGAAAAAACTGAGGAAAGTCTATATAGCACTGATTATGGTGTTCCTCTATGCACCAATTGTCCTTCTGGTCCTGTATTCGTTCAATGACAGCAAATCCCGTGCAAAATGGGGTGGGTTTACCCTGCGGTGGTACCAGGAACTGTTTTCGGACAAAGTGATCATCTCATCGCTGGGAACAACCCTGTCTATCGGGCTTCTGGCTGCGGTCATTTCAACCATACTGGGAACGTTTGGCGCCATTGTTCTTTACCAGATGAAGCGCGGTCCCCGGAACATGATGCTCAATGTGGTCAACCTTCCCATGCTGAACTCCGAGGTAGTGACCGGTGTATCCCTGATGCTTCTGTTTGCGCTTGCAAAGCTTCAGATGGGATACATGACACTCCTTCTGTCCCACATCTCCTTCTGTGTACCCTATGTGGTGCTTTCGGTGATGCCCAAGCTAAGACAGCTGGAGCCGAATCTGGCAGAGGCAGCGCAGGACCTTGGAGCAACACCGGTGCAGGGATTTTTCAAGGTGATTCTTCCGGATATCATGCCCGGCGTAGTCTCCGGCTTCCTGATGGCACTCACCATGTCCATTGACGATTTTGTCGTCAGCTTCTTTACGACCGGCTCTGGCGTCAGCAATCTGTCCATTACCATTTATACCATGGCCAAGCGCGGAATTTCGCCCAAAATCAATGCGCTGTCAACACTGATCTTTGGGGGTGTTCTGATTCTTATGCTGATTTTGAACCTGAAGGATATGAAAAATCCGGATGGGGCAAAAAAGATAGAAAAAGTGAAGATTCCTTATTGAAAACGGAAAGGGGTAAAAAATGAAAAAACTTGCAGTTCTGGTGGCCCTTCTGGCAGTGTTTCTTTTCACCTGTGCGGCGGCAGAGAAAATCTCCGTGTACAACTGGGAGATTACATCGACCAGGAAACGATTGAAATGTTTGAGAAGGAAACGGGCATTGAAGTTGAATACATGGTCTATGAAACCAACGAGGACATGTATGCGAAAATTGCCAACGGGAAATCCAGCTATGATGTGATTTTCCCCAGCGATTACATGGTGGAACGCATGATTCGCGAGAATCTGCTGCAGAAAATCAACTGGGACAATATCCCCAATGTTGCCAATATCGATCCCAGATTCATGAATCAGGCCTATGATCCGGAATCCCAGTATTCCGTTCCGTATACCTGGGGAACCATGGGAATCCTCTATAACAAATCCATGGTTGAAGAGGTTCCGACAAGCTGGAAGACGCTGCAGGATGAACGGTATTCCATGAACATGCTGATGCTCAATTCTCCGCGGGATACAATCGGCATTGCCCTCATCATGTCCGGCCACAGCCTCAATGCAACGGACGCGGCGGCACTGGAAGATGCCAAGCAGCTGCTGATTGAACAGAAGCCGCTGGTTCTGGCCTATGTGGTGGATGAGGTCAAGGACAAGATGATTGCGGGCGAGGCAGCCGTTGCGATGGTCTGGAGCGGTGATGCAACGTTCTCCATGGCGGAAAACGATGAACTGGATTATGTGGTGCCGGAGGAAGGAAGCAACATTTTCTTTGATGCCATTTGTATCCCGGCAAATGCCAAGAACGTTTCCGGAGCAGAGAAGTTCATTGATTTCCTCTGCCGCGCCGATATAGCGGCAAAGAACTATGAATATGTCGGCTATGCCATTCCGAACAAAGCAGCGATTGAGGTTCTCGGTGCGGATGAGTACAATGCCTCCCCGGTGAACAATCCGCCGCAGGAAGTACTTGATAAGTGCGAGGTCTTCAAATATCTTGGAGAAGACACGAAGCTGTACGATCAGGTCTGGACAGAGATTATCTCCGAGTATTAATAAACGGAAAAGAGACGCCATGCGGCGTCTCTTTTTTATGCCGGGAAACAGAAAAACACCTCTCGGTGTGAGAGGTGTTTGCTGCAGGGAAATTACTGATTGATCTCGAGGATCTTGTCGCGCAGCTCTTTTTCAAGACGTCCGAGCTCGACGGAAGCCTCAGCGCGTTTCTGAGCACCTTCGCGCTGAATCTTCTGCACTTCGGTAAGGGTGTCGATGAGGCTGGTATTGGCAACACGAATGGTCTCCATGTCGATGATGCCGCGCTCGGCCTCCCGTGCGGTTTCGATGGTTCCGGTCTTGAGCTTCTCTGCATTGCTGCGGAGCAGTTCGTTGGTCATGTCGGTAACTGCCTTCTGCGCATGGAGAGCATCCTCTGCGTGCTTCATGCCAAGCGCAATGACCATCTGGGATTTCCAGAGAGGAATGGTGTTGGCAATGGTGGACTGGATACGCTCAGCCAGAATGTTGTCATTGGACTGCATGAGGCGGATCTGCGGTCCCATCTGGACGGAAACCATACGGGTCAGCTTCAGATCATGGACGCGCTTCTCAAAGCGGTCGATGAGCTGGGCAAAGTCATTGGCAGCCTGCGCATCGGTCGGGTCGGCGGTTTCCTGTGCCTTGGCAAGCAGCGGGGGCAGATCCTCTTCGCGCAGCTTCTTCAGCTTCAGTTCGCCGGCGATGATGTACAGCGTCAGCTCATGATAGTACTGGTCATTCTCTGAATAGAGACCATCCAGCATCTGTGAATCGGAGACGAGCTGTTTCTGATGCTCCTGCAGTGTTTTGACGATCTCCGTAATATTGACTTCGATCTTGTCAAACTTCGCCTTCATCTGCGTCAGATCGCTGGCAGCCTTTTTGAACAGTCCGAAAAATCCGCCGCCCTTCTTCTCATCCGGACTGAAGCCTTTCAGTTCGGTAACAAGACGGGACAGCATGTCAGAGATGGCACCTGTGTCCTTGGTTTTAACATCTTCGAGGATGCGGTCAGAGAACTGCGAAATCTTATTCTGAGCGGCGTTTCCGTATTTGAGAACGGTTTCACTGTCTGTGATGTCAATGCGGTCAACGAAAGCCAGCACGGCTGCCTGCTCTTCAGGACTGAGGTTGTTGAAATTGAGAGAATCATCCGCTTCATCGACGGCCTCAACTTTGGTTTCAGCAGGCTGAGTGTTCGTTTCCTTTTCTGCCGTCTGGACAGCGGCTGCTGCGGCCTGAGCGCCGGCAGGGGCAGCTTCCGTGGCGGCAGGAGCCTCAGTGACGGGCTCGGCCTTCGGCTGATTATCCTCCTCACCGGGGAGAACGAGAGTTGGAATCTTGTAGTCCATGAAAGTTCACGCTCCTTAAGAATTGATATCTCCTCGAAATATCTGTTGAAATTGTACACCAAAGTGAGCAGAGTGTAAAGAGAATCAGGGGAAAAACGGCCTGATGCATGGTTTTGGCAGATACGGGGCAGGCAAAGTGTCACGGCAAAAACGGAAGGGGAGAACCTGTTCACGCAAATCAGGAAGTTTCGGAGGCAGATATTTCAAACGGCACCACTATGAGAACTCTTGACCATTATACCATTCTGATTTAAGATACAGGCGAAAGTGCCTTGATGAACAGAATCGTGAGGAACAATTCCAAAAGGACTGACGAAACGGGCGCTTTTGGTCGTTGAACAGTTCTCTGCAAGGCATTAGGAAGGTGGAGTTGAAACGTGCTGTTTACCTCTTTGACATATCTTCCGTTTCTGTTGGCAATCCTGATCCTGTACTGGCTGGTGCCTGCGCCAAGGCGACTCGTCCTGCTTTTGGCGGCAAGTATCCTGTTTGCGGCAATGCTTGGCATACAGTGCCTTGTTTGCGCGGCACTATGTGCAGGAATTGCGTACATCGGAGGAAGATGGATTGGGAAATGTGACAATCAGAATCAGAAATGC
>JAGBND010000070.1 GCA_017634575.1 Bacillota bacterium | reverse complement strand
GGTCGCCGGAGAGGATTTGTTCCAGTCTGTGTGTCGTATATTTGATTCGGTGATCCGTCACTCTGGTCTGCGGAAAATTGTAGGTTCTGATTTTCTCGCTGCGGTCTCCGGTTCCCACCTGAGACCGGCGGTCCGAAGCAACCGAATCGTGCATTTTTGCATCTTCAATATCCATAAGACGGGCCCTGAGGATCTGCATGGCCTTGTCTTTGTTCTGATATTGGGAACGTTCATTCTGACATTGAACCACGATTCCGGTAGGAATATGGGTAATGCGGATGGCTGAGGAGGTCTTATTAACCTTTTGACCGCCTGCGCCACTGGAGCGGAAAATATCGATTCGAAGGTCATTCGGATCGATCTGCACATCCACTTCTTCCGCTTCGGGCAGCACAGCCACCGTGACGGTAGAGGTATGAATCCGTCCGCCTGATTCGGTGACGGGCACCCGCTGCACACGGTGCACTCCGCTTTCGTACTTCATCCGGGAATAGACGTTGGTGCCTTCCATGCTGAAGACGACTTCCTTCATGCCGCCCAGGTCGCTTTCCGATTCGGATTCAACCTCCAGCTTCCATCCCCTTCTTTCAGCATAGCGCTGATACATCCGGTAAATCTCTCCGGCAAACAGGGCAGCTTCATCGCCTCCCGCGCCGGCTCTTATCTCCACAAATACGTTCTTTTCGTCATTCGGGTCCTTGGGAAGCAGGAGAATCTGCAGTTTGTGGGTCAGGTTCTGCAGCTCTTCTTCACAGGATGCAATCTCTTCTTTCGCCATTTCACGCATATCGGCATCGGATTCCAGCTCCAGCATTTCTTTTGCATCCGAAAGTCCTGTCTCCGCCTTTACATAAGCCTGATAGGTATTCACCAGCTCTTCCAGGGAAGCATGCTCTTTATTCAGCTGCTGCCATTTCGCCTGATCCTGCAGCACGGAAGGATCCGAGAGCCGGTCCCCCATCTCTTCATAACGAAGCACAACCTGCTTCAGATTTTCAAACATACGGTAACTCTCCCAATTGATTATTCGCCAACCACCGGGGATGGTCTAAACAAAACATACAACCCGGTCTTTCCCGGCAAGATCCTGCCGCATAAAACATCTATCGGCAGGAAACGCGTCCTTCATCATCTGAAGAACCGCTTCACCCTGTTCGTCTCCGATCTCAAGAAAAACAGCGCCATCCTGGGCCAGATGCGCCGGTAAAGAAGGAATCAGCCGGCGGTACAGATCCAATCCGTCATCTCCTCCATACAGCGCCAGGTGAGGCTCAAAAGCCGTCACATCCGCATCCAGCTCGCTTAATACCTTTTTGGCCACATAAGGCGGATTGCAGGTAATCAGATCAAACCTTTCCGGATCGTCGCTTTGATCAAGGGCCTGAAGCAGATCCCCCTGCCTGAAAGAGAGACTAACCCGGTTCAGCCGGGCATTTTCTTTTGCCAGACAAAGGGCCTCCTCCGAAAGGTCGGTGGCAGTCACCTGAGGACGGTATGCATTCAGATAATGAGCAAGGCTGATGGCAATGGCCCCTGTGCCGGTGCACAGATCCAGAATCCGATAGGATTTTCCCTTCTGCCAGCTTTTTTTAGCATAGCTGATCGCATTTTCCACAAGGGCTTCCGTATCAGATCTGGGAATCAGCGCCCGTTGATCCGTTTTGAAGGGAAGGCCCATAAACTCCCATTCACCAAGAATATAGGCAATCGGTTCGTGGGACATTCTGCGGGAAAGGGCCTTCTCATATTGCTGCTCCTGCTCCCGGGATAAATCCATGTCCTTTTTTTCAAGATAATCCGCCGATGTTAGTTTCAGAACGCCCGTCAGCAAAAACCATGCGCTGGCTTTGGCTTCTTCTTTTTCGTAGCATTCTTCCAAAAGCCGTTCGCCCTTAAGAAGCAAATCACTGAGTTTCATGTCAAAAACCTGCGTTTTTCAAGACGATTAATCCGTCGGCTGATCGGCATTTGCCTTCTCCGGAAGAAACTCCGGGTGCTCCGTTTCAAAAAGCTTTACAACGGAAGCGATGCCTACCGCAATTTCTTCCTCATCGGGTTCGCGGGTAGTCAGCCGCTGAATCCACAGTCCGGGAACCACCAGGGCATTAATCACTTTTGATTTGGATTTAGCTGACAGCTTCAAAACCTCGTAAGAAAGGCCGGCAATCACCGGAACCAGCAGCAGATGGATGACAAAACGCCAGATGGGATCGGTGATGGTAATTAACGAAAAGACCAAAATACTGACCAGCATAATAATGAATAAAAAGCTGGTGCCGCAGCGTTTGTTGAAGCGGCTCATGCCCTTCACATTCTGAACGCTGAGCTCTTTTCCGGCTTCAAAGCAGTTGATGGTTTTGTGCTCTGCGCCGTGATATTCAAAAGTGCGCCTGATGTCTTTAATGCGGGAAACCAGAAAGATATACAAAAGAAAGACCGCCATGCGGATCAGGCCTTCGATCAGACCAAGTATGGCCGGAACCTTTAAAAGGTCCATGACCAGAAATCTGGCCAGACGCACCGGAACAAAGACGAATAAAAACAATGCCAGCGCCACTGCAAAGATCATGCTGAGGGTGGACAAAATGGAATCACCGTTCTTCTCCCAGAAACGACCTAACGCGCTCTTAGGCTTTTTGGGGGCCTCTTCTTCTTCGATGCCTTCCATATAGATATCGGCAGAAAGATTTAAGGTTTTGATGCCGATAACCATCGATTCGACAAAACGGATCACGCCCCGTACAATGGGGATATTCAACACTTTATATCGTTCGCACAGACTGGTGCGGTCATAAATGCTGGTTCGCACCTCGCCCTTTCCATCTCTGACGGCAAGAGAATAATGCTTCTCCCCGTTCATCATGACGCCTTCCATCACGGCCTGTCCGCCGATGGAAGGACGGGCTGCGCAGGTGATCTCAGAGGAAAGGATCAAATGAAGCGTTTTTGAAAGCAGGCCATTGGAAAAGGCATGCAGTTGCTGGATAAACATAAGCGATTCCTTTCTGACATCTGATACGAAAAACACCCGACTGAAGACAGCCGGGTGTGATTTCTTAGTTGTTTCCACCGATATTGTACTTGCGGTTGAACTTTTCAATACGTCCGCGAGCAGTGACGGCTTTCTGCTGTCCGGTGTAGAACGGATGGCATTTGGAGCAGATTTCAACGGTGATCTCGGGTACGGTTGAGCCTACCACAAACTCGTTGCCGCAATGGCATTTAACTTTAGCCTGGTAATATTTCGGATGAATTCCTTCTTTCATTAGGGGTCCACCTCTTTCTATGGGATTTATGTCATTTGATTTCCGACCAAAAGACACTTGGGTATTATATCACAGCCAAATCGAAATGACAAGAGAAATTTTAAAAATCTTATCCGAAAG
>JAGBND010000069.1 GCA_017634575.1 Bacillota bacterium | reverse complement strand
TTTAAACATTCTTTCCATTGAGAGAATTGATAACTTTGTTTGTCTTTTTTTTTGTCATATTGATCCATCCAAGTTTGAACATGTTTACCAAAGATTCTGTCTCTTAAAACAGTTCCATCAAATTCTTCTTCTTCATCGTCTTTCTTCTTTTTTTCTTCGACTTTTTTGTCTTCTTTTTTTCCTTTTTTAGCAGGGGCAGCAGCAACTGTTGCTTTTTTTTCAGCTTTTTTTTGAGGGAAGATCTTGGGATTTTGGGGTACCCCCGTAAAAAATTTATAAAAATTTATAAATAATTCTTGACAAACCCTCCTTGCTCTGTTAGAATACAGTCCATCAGATGCGTGCATCTGAAATCAGAGCAAGGAGGATTTGTGATATGTCTTTAGAACAGCTTTGGACAAAGCTTGAAAAAGAAGAGCCGCTTACCGGTCGCGAAGAGACAGAATTTACGGAAGAGATCAACCATGGTATTGATGAACTTGAAACCCTGAACGATGGAAGTCTGGAACAGAGATGATCTCTCCCCGTCGGTTTTTACTGAAAAGAAGCAAATTAAATAGATATATATAAAGCTGCTCCGTTCATCCGATTTGATGAAGGGGCTTTTTCATTTTCTGATTTTCCACTTGATTACGTGGGATATTTTTTGTATCATACATGCACCCTGATATTGATTGGAGTTCAAGCGTAAGTGGTGCATGCTGAGTTTTGCCGTTGGCAAAACTCCGAATTTTTTATGAAACCACATGCACCATCACATTTATTGGAGTTCAAGCGTAAGTGGTGCATGCCGAGTTTTGCCGCTGGCAAAACTCCGAAATTTTTTATGAAATCACATGCACCATCACAAAAATGGAGGCTATGATGAGCGATTTATTATATGGAAAGAAGTGGGCCGCCTGCGGAGACAGCTTTACCAATGGCGATTTTAAGGGATTGCAGACAGAGACCCCGGTTTTTACGGAAGGTCCCTTTGCCGGACAGTACCGCACCTATGACAGATTGATTGCGGATCGCTGCTCCATGAAGCTGCAGCATCTGGCTGCGGGCGGAATGACGATCGCAACCCCCACGGATGCGGTTTTTACCAATACCTTTACCAGCGGCCTTTACAAACAGATTGATCCCGATACAGACTACATTACGCTGTATTTTGGCATTAATGACAGCCACCACCGCCCTAAATCATCAGCGGACGACGGTGAAATTAAGAAAGGGATTATCCATCTGGGTACCATTGACGATACGAAGACGGATACCTTTTTCGGCGCCTGGAATGTGGTAATGGAATATCTCATTACGCATTATCCCCTGGCGCACATCGGCCTGATTATTTCCAACGGATGCGAGACCAACGATTATCCCGAAGCAGAAATCGCCATTGCCAGAAAATGGGGCGTTCCCTATATCAATCTCAATGGCGATGAACGTACCCCTTGCATGGGCCGGTCCACCAATCCCGGCATTCTGCAGAACGTCCGGGATTTCAGAACCCGGATGTTCGCAGTGGCGCCGCCTGTGAATACGCATCCAAATGAACGGGCCCATGCCTATGAGAGTGTGTTTATCGAAAACTGGCTGAGAAGCATTTAGGAAGGAAGACAGGAAGCCTATCTTCCGGCTCCCGAACGGACTCCTTCCGGGCTGCCATCGGCGTGCAGCCGTAATGCTTTTTGAAGAATAAGGAAAACAGGGAGGGGCGATCGATCTGATCGTCTCCAGAAAAAAGGCCCGGCGCCTTGCGCATTCCTGTAAGAGAGAAGTGCGCGAAGCGCCGGGCTGTTCTTTATTCTTCTTCTTTTGTGATCTGAATGTGCAGCTCGTCGAGCTGTTTCTGCGTGACCTCGGAGGGAGCGCCCATCATCAGATCCTGGGCGTTCTTGTTCATGGGGAACGGGATGATCTCACGGATGGAATCCTCTCCAGCCAGCAGCATGACCATGCGGTCGACTCCGGGCGCGATGCCTGCGTGAGGCGGTGCACCGTAGCAGAAGGCATTGTACATGGCAGGGAATTTCGCTTTGACATCTTCCTCGCCCAGCCGTACCAGCTCAAAGGCTTTCACCATGATCTCGGGATCGTGATTTCGAACGGCGCCGGAGGAAAGCTCCACACCGTTGCAGACCAGGTCATACTGATCGGCCGTGATGCTCAGCGGATCGATTTCGCCGCGCTCCGCCTTCAAGAGGACTTCCAGTCCGCCGGAGGGCATGGAGAAGGGATTGTGGCAGAACTCCAGCTCGCCGCTTTCGTCCCCGATCTCGTACATCGGGAAGTCCACGATCCAGCAGAATTCGTAGCGTTCCTTGTCCATATGGCCCTCAACGGCTGCGCCGAAGGTCTTGATCTGCACACCGGCCGATTTGACGGCATATTCGCCCGCGGAAAGGACCACCAGGGTATTGGGCGAAAGATCGATGCGCGATGCCATCTGATCCTTGATGGGGGTTACGAACTTGGCGATTCCGCCGGCAATTTCGCCCTTGTCGTCGGTCTTGAACCAGTAGCCTTTGCTGCCGGACTGGACCTCGCACTCCGTCAGGAGCTTCTCGATCTGCTTACGGGTCAGCTTGCAGTCGGAAATATCGATCGCTTTGACTGTCTGTCCCTGGAAGGGGCCGAATTCGGTATCCTTGAACAGGTCGGTCACATCCTTGCAGGTCAGATCGATACGCAGGTCGGGCTTGTCAGAGCCGTAGTACCGCAGCGCATCGTTGTAGGCGATGCGGCGGAAGGGCGCTTGGGAGGCGATGTTGTATTTGCCATATTTTGCGAAGATGGGCGGCAGCACATCCTCGAGCACCGCGAACACATCCTCCTGGGTGGCGAAGGCCATCTCCATATCGAGCTGATAGAACTCGCCCGGCGAGCGGTCGCCTCTGGCATCCTCGTCGCGGAAGCAGGGGGCGATCTGGAAATAGCGGTCAAATCCGGCGGTCATCAGCAGCTGCTTGAACTGCTGCGGCGCCTGGGGCAAGGCATAGAACATGCCCGGATGCTTTCTGGCCGGAACCAGGTAGTCGCGGGCGCCCTCCGGCGAGGAGGCGGTCAGGATGGGCGTGGTGATCTCCAGGAAATCATGATCCGCCATCGCGGCCCTCAGCGCGGAGACGACCTTGCAGCGAAGGATAATATTGGCTTGTACTTCCGGGTTTCTCAGATCCAGGTAACGGTATTTCAGCCGCGCGGTCTCGTCCGCCTCGCGGCTCCGGTTGATCTCGAAGGGCAGGCTGTTGTAGCGGCAGCGGCCAAGAACCTCGATCTTTTCGGGGACCACTTCGATCTCACCGGTGGGAAGCTTCGGGTTCTTGCTGGAACGCTCCCGGACGATGCCCTCTACGGCGATCGTCGATTCTTTATTCAGGTCCTTGATGGTGGCCATCATCTCCTCGAACTCAATGACGATCTGCGTCGTCCCATAAAAGTCGCGAAGGATCACGAAAGCAAAGTTGTTCCCGACCTCGCGGACATTCTCCATCCAGCCCACCAGCCGGACGTGTTCACCGGCATTCTGAAGCCTGAGCTGCCCGCAGTTGTGAGTACGCATCTGTACCATATTGTTCATATCCTTTCTTAAGGAATCGGTTTCATAATCAAACCCCTGATACCGGATGGCAAAGGCGCCTCCGGCATATGGGACAACCCGAATTATAACTCATTTGACCGGCCAAGAGCAAGTGTTCATTAGCAGTCGGCAGGCGCGGATCTTCATTCATCCGCTGTTTCTTTTCTCCGGAACTGCCCGGGCGTCAGGCCGAAATGCTGTTTAAAGATCTTCTGGAAATAAGACTGGCTCGAGTAGCCCAGATAAGCACTGATCTCGGCCAGAGAGCGCTCACTGAAGCGCAGCAGGTTTTTGGCCTCTTCCAGCTTGGCAGCCGTGATGAACGCTCCGACGCTCGAGCCCGTTTCCTGCCTGAAACGATGCATCAGGTAGGATTCGCTGAAGCCTACGGCTCTGGCCACATCGGCAACGGACAAAAGCGCGTTGGTGTGCCGGTCGATAAAGTCACAGGCCTTCCGGATATCCAGCGAGATCCCCTCGGGCAGGCGGGCCTCGCCGCAGCGTTTGCAGAAATCCATCAGCATGACGTACTGAAGCTGCCTGACCTCCCGCAGGGTCTGCAGACGTTCGCATTCCTGGGCATACAGATCCACCAGCTGGTAGGCTTTCTCCACATCCACGCCGGCCGGAACGGCCGAGAGCAGGGCGACCTTCGAGACAAGGCTGATGAAGTTGTTCTTTTCCCGACGGAGCGGCGTGAAGGCCATCTTGCCCTCCGGCGGAAATTCCCGGGTATGATCCAGGAAGGCTCTTAGCCGGTCGGTATCTCCCTGGGCGATATACCGGTAGAGCTGCTGCTCGAACTGATAAGAATTGTGCTGGACTTCATCTTCTTTGGCATGGATCTGGAGATCCATCTGGCGCCTGTTCCGATCCAGCCGGGAGCCCCGTTCCTCCCGGTACAGATCTTCGACCTCCATTTCCTTTTGGTTCAGACATAGATGGAGGAAGGCCAGATACCGGATCGACTGGTGATGGGAGCTGATCGGCAGTGCATAGAGCAGCTCCGTTAAGGGTTCCCTGTATTCGGGAGCGATGCTGAATTCAGAGAAATATGCCTGGATCAGGGCATCATTAAGCGGGACCGTGAAGAGCGGCCCGATATAGAGATGGTAATCGGTGCCCTCCACGTGAACGTGGCCGTATTCCAGATCCGACGAGATGGAAGAGAATTCCGGGTTCCTTTCCTGAGGATACTGCGGCCGCACCTCCTCCGGTTCGTAGCCGAGCTGCTCGCCGAGAGAGGTGTAGATCGCCCGGCCTTGATACTGCAGCGTCACCGGGACCCCGGTCGCCTCGAAAAAACGCTTGCAAAAAAGGATATAGTCCATGTGAGCCTCCTGGGAGATTCCTAGGAGATCATTATAACAGAAAAATATAATATAGAACAGGATCGTTGTATATTTTGTGCGATTAATTGATTACAATAAAGAAAAACAACGTGAGAACGCCCCGAGGAGGCACAAAATGAAACATCCTGTATCCATCCCCATCGCTGAACCGTCGAAGGGAATCCTTGATTTTTCCTATCTGTTGGATGCGCCGGCAGGAAAGCACGGTTTCGTCACCACAAAAGACGGCCATCTGTATTTTGAGGACGGGACCCGGGCCCGTTTTATCGGTTTTAACGTCGCGACCCGCTCCAACACCCCGGATCATCGGGACGCGGAGCGCCTGGCAGCGAAATTTGCCAGCCTCGGCGTGAATGTGATCCGCCTGCACGCCGCCGATGCACCGCTGGCGGCGGAGGGGGAAGATAAGGCCGGGAACTGGTCCAGCAGCCGGAAAACGCCCCTTATTGATTATGACCGGAAGACCAGTCGGTATTTCAACCCCGAAGGGCTGGATCGTTTCGACTATTTTACGGCGAAGCTGAAGGAGAAGGGTATTTACCTTCATATCGATCTGATTGTGGCCAGGGCCTTTGTCGAAGGCGATGATCTGGAATATCCGGGAGAGGTTCCCTCCTGCACCAAGCGTTTTCCCATGTACAACGAGCGGCTGAAGGAACTGCAGAAGGAATATGCCAGAGAGCTCCTTTGCCATGTGAACCCCTATACGGGTCTGGCCCTGAAGGATGACCCGGCGGTCATGACGGTGCAGATCAACAACGAGGAATCCGCCATCAAGGGCACCGACAGCAGCTCACCGGCGCTGCAGCCCTACCGGGAAGAGGTAAGCCGCCGCTTTGGCCAGTTCCTGCTTTCCAAATACCATACCCGGGAGGGACTGAAAAAAGCCTGGACCTTTGAAGGCGTCTGTGCCCTGGGAGAAGACGAAGATCCCGCGGAAGGAACGGTGCGGGGCATCGAGGGCAGCTTTTACCAGACGGTGAATGAGCCCATGGGAGACTGGGCTGCCCCGGAGGGACCTGCCCGGTATGCGGACTTTATGGAGTTCGGCGCCTACATTAATCGGAGCTTTTATGAGGAAATGATGGACTATCTGCGCTCCCTGGGCGTGAAGGTGCCCATCGTCACCAGCAATCTCATGGCCGGAGCCGCCGATGTCTATGGCCATGCCGGCGCCGATATGATGGAAAATAACAGCTATTTCAACCATCCCATGTTCCCCCTGCAGGGCGACAATTACATGGTCTACGGCCCCACGGAGTACGTGGGCGTCGATCCCCTGACGGTGCAGATGGGCGTGGGCGCGCTGGGCACGACAATCTTGTCCATGGCTTCGCTGGCCATCGTGAACGGCAAGCCCTTTACCCTCAGCGAGTGGAACGAGTACGGCCTCCATCCCTTCCATTCCACGGCTTTTGTCCACACCGTGGCCTACGCCTGCCTGAACGACTGGGATGGCCTGATCCTTTACAACTACAACACCTCCGAGCACCCCGATGACGAAAAGCCTGATGAGATCGGCACTGTCTTCGATGCCTACAACGATCCGGCCCTTATCAGCCAGTTCGGCTTTATGGCCCATCTGTTCCTGCGGGGGCTGGTGTCTCCGGCCAGGAACCGGGTGGATGTGGTCTATACAAAGAATGACTGGAAGAGCCTGCCGAACTTTAACGCCATGCCGGCCTGCTTCTTCCCCTACGTGACCGCCATCCGGAATGTCTTCCTGGAGGAGGGCGACACTTATCAGGGAGACGCGGATCTTGCCGTGAACGCCGGATTTCTGAACGGTGGCGACCTTTCCCAGGCGAAGCACAGCGCTTACTGGGCCTGGTCCCTGTACCGCGATGCCTATCGCCGCTTCCCGGATAAGGACAGGCTTTCCAGAGCTGCGGGCGAGACTCGGCAGCTCCGGCCCGGGGTCCATCTGGGTGAAAAGACCATCGTTTTTGACAATATCGCCGAGGCGGCCCACATGGGCGATTACCGGGAATTTGCGGTCCTGATGGATCAGGCGATGAAGGCCTGGGGCCTCATGGAAGAGGCGCAGGGCTATGTGAACGGCAGACTGATCTCCGACACTGGCGAGATCGCCTTCGATCCCGGCCATAAGACCTTCTGTCTGCAGGCGCCCGCCGCCGCCTATTTCAGCGGAGATCCGGCCGCCATGGGCAAAAAAATCCAGCTCTCTGACAGAATTACCGCCGGGGTGGAAAATGAGCGCATCAGCCTGGCGCTGCTGCCGCTTGACGGAAAGACGCTGGCCGGGGCGGAAGAATTCCTGCTGACGGCTGTGGGAAAGACCGGCACCGATCAGGCTTCCTATACACCGGGCCCGGAGCTCATGCCAGGCCTTTGCTTCACCAACGTGCGCCTGGACGGCAAGCTCTACGCCGAGACCCTGGAGGGAGAACTTATCGTGAAAGCCAAGGCGGCCAGCCTGGAGCTGCTGGATCTTGGGGGACAGGTAGTGGGCCGGGTGGATCCCGCGCCATGTGCCGAAGGACTCTGCTTCCGTCTTGACGGAAAGCTCCCCGGTCTTCAGATGCATCTTCGTATTTCAAATATTCAGGAGGGTGAATGATGTCCGCAAAGAAAGCATCCAAAGGGCTCCT
The DNA here is from genome assembly GCA_017634575.1 of Bacillota bacterium. Taxonomy (GTDB): domain Bacteria; phylum Bacillota; class Clostridia; order Lachnospirales; family Bianqueaceae; genus RUG760. The sequence continues at coordinate 40,716 of JAGBND010000069.1, read as the reverse complement.
GGCAGGGGGCCTGTTCGACAGACCGTTTATGGACTCAAAGGTGACCACCAACACCGTTTCCACCAAAGAATGGGTGCTGGGACACCTGATCGGCCCCCTGGGCCTGATCTTTGTGGTAAACTCGGTGGCTGCGCTGGTGGAGAAATTCTTCACCCAGCAGACCGGCGCCATGTACGGCGCCGGCAACGTGGACATGATCATCCAGATGGGCAGCCGCTACGAGGTGGTGATGACCGTCACCAAGATCCTGGGCATGGGCGTGGGCCTGCTGAACGGCTGGCTCATCCAGAATACCAAAAGCCGGCAGGGACGCATGAGACCCTGGCACCTGATCTTCGGATTTATCACCATTATCATCGGGGCGCTGATTTTCCTGTTCCCCGGCAACACCCTGGGAGAGAGCTACTGGTATTATTTCTTCTTCCTTCTGATCTGCTTCCACACCATTGGCTCCAGCTACTTCTATCTGTTCCGGGATAATATCTGTTCTCTGACCACCCGGGATCCTAAGGAGAAGGCCCATATCCAGTACATCCGCAAGATGTCCTGGACCCTGATCTCCGGGATCATCATCGGCATGCTCCTGAACATGGTGGCCCTGCCCATGTGGTTGGAGAAGGACATTAACGGCTATCCCATCCTGCTGATCTGTATGTCTGTGGTGGCCATTCCCTTGCTGCTTTTAGAGTACTTCTACACCCGTGAGCGGATCAGCGAGGATGTTTCTCTGGAGATCGAGGCCGGGGAGGAGAAGGCCCAGGCCCCCTTAAAGGATCAGCTGAAGGCCCTTCTTTCCAACAAGTATTTCGTCATTATGATGATCATTACCACCGTGGGCGGCATTGTGGATAACTACAAGGGCGGCAATGTCCAGTATTTCTACATCAAGTTCCTGCTGGGCGGCGTGGACAATCCGCTGATGTTCACCATCTATCAGGTGATCACCGGATCCATGACCGGTATCGGCGCGTTTATTATCTACCCGCTGGCCAAGAAGGTGGGCATCAAGAACCTGACTGTCGGCGGCTACGCGTTGGTGCTGGCAGGCTCCGTGCTGGGATGGCTCTTCCCGGACAAGATGGTGCCGGCCCTGGTGGCGGGCTTCCTTCGAAATGTGGGAATGCTGCCCAATGCCTATATTTTTGCCACGCTGACATGCTACGCCTTTGACAGCGTGGAGTACAAATCCCACATGCGGCTGGAGGGCATGCTGGGCGTGGCCGTGATCACGGCCATTCAGACCCTGATCTACGCCCCCTTCGCCGGCGGCTACGAATCCGGCATTCTGCGGCTGGGCTTTGTGGACGCCCAGGGCGTGCTGCCCACGGCTGAGGTGACCTCCTTTATGACCATGTCCTTCTATCTGCTGGATATTATCCTGGCGGTGGTGGTCATCGTTCTGCTGCCCATGGTGGATGTGGAGAAGAAGATGCCCGTCATCAACGAGGAGCTGTACCGCCGGAAGAAGGAGGCCGTCCTCGCCCGCGGCGAGGTCTGGGTCGATCCGGAGGAGCAGGCCCGCATCGATGCCCTGGAGGCAGAGAAGCGTTTTGAGGAGAACCGCATCGCCGACCTGAAGGCGAGGTGTGAGAAGAAGGGCCTGGACTTCGAAACGGAGAACGCGAAGTATCAGGAAAAGAAGGCCAGAAAAGAAGCCAGGCAGGCTAAGAAAAAATAACGGTTAGATATTCCTTGAAATACATTTCTTGACACCCGACCCCCCCTTTTGCTATATTGAAAAAAATAACAGCAAAGAGAGGGTCTTCTTATGGTTCTGTACATCGGCTTCGGCCTTCTGCTCGCCGCCATCCTGTGCCATTTTCTGTATTACCGGTACAATAAGCGCCTGTTCCAGTATCTGGGATTTCTGCTTTCCATCGGAGCGGCGGTATGCTTTTTCCTGACCTATTACCCCCAGACCCTCACCAGAAATTACGGAAGCATCTTTGAAAATGAGGAGATCAGACTCCGCCGTCTGGTTGATAATATTGCTTCCGGATTTATTTCCCTGCTGGCCTCGGTGCTTAGCGCCTGGTGGCTGGGGTGGTTCATTTCAGAAAAGGTTTTCGATCATTCCCCCAGACAGTGGCATATCCGAAAATCGGAGAAGCCGGAGGAATGGAAATAGTGAATATGGTATATAAGCTGATAAAACAGTGCCTTCTCTTCCTGATGCTTCTTGCAGTTGCCGCCGCGCTGATCGGCTGCGAGAATAAGCAGTATTCCGATTCCGAAGCGAAGGCGTTGAAGGACAGGGCCCTGGCGGTGGTAGAGGCCTACCTTTCCGGGGCCGATCCCGGTGCCAAAATCACATCTATTGAAGAGATGACCGTGCGGCCAAATATCACCAACCATAACAATTATCTGACGGATTTTGTCAGAGGTGCCTGGACCTCCGGCGGCCAGACCTTTACTTTTGCGGTGAACACCCGGACGGAGGAGCTCTATACTACCTTCGAGTTTGAAGCTTTTCAGCAGACCTTTTCCGCCTATGTGGCGGAAAAGCTGGGTATTCCCGCGGAGAATGCGGCCATTTCCCTGCGAACAGCGCTGCCGCTGACCCTTTCGGCAGAACATCCTGAATACAGAGATTATCCTTTTGAAAACATGCTTCCTGCCGGGATCCCGGACATGGAGGCCTTTGTCCGGGAGGCTGCGGAGAGAGAGGATATGAATATCTACCTGGATATGGCCTTCCTGGGAGAGGCCATGGACTTTCCCTTTCTGGGAGACGTCCTGAAGATTTCCGCTGAAAACAATCCTTTCGAAAGCATCCATCCCGGCGCTGACTCCGTTTTCAGCATCTACCGCCTGGCAGGGGATGTCTTTCCGGCAATCCACCCCGCAGACCTCGACCTTAGATGGGCGCCAGTATTTGCTGCCCAGATCCTGAGGCTGGAGAAGGGAAAGACAAGCCTGGCCACCTACGCCTTTGAAGAGAGCGAAGCGCCCTTTATCCTTCATTTCCCGGAGAGGATTGTTTTATATGGTGAGGATGGAGCCAAAAGCTGGGGCAGCAAAGTCACCTCCGAGGGCGGCGCCGACGGCGACTTCTTCCTGGAGCAGTCCGAGCCCCAGCGCCTGATCGTTCACGCCGCCCCGGCGGAAGAGACAGGGGATTTCCAAAGCCACGTGCTGCTCCGCGACCTCAGTGCGGCCGACAATGTGTCCCAGGTGCTCATGAAAGAACGCGCGCCCCAGGACTGGCGGGAGTGGTATAAGAATTACAACCGTTGGGAACCGGCCTGCGGACTTTATGTGCTCAGCGCCTATGGGAGCCCGGACTACGTCCAAAATGGAGACGTCCTGATCTACGGCCAGTCCGGCCAGACGCTGCTGAAGGAGCAGGAGAAGTCGACGGACTGATGAACATCGAGGCTGGTTTCTCTGTTTGCGGCACAAACCGCATCAGCTGATGGCTTCGCCATCGATATAAAGCGTATAGCCATTCAGATTGACAGAGGACAGATCGCCGTCGAAGGAGCTGATGCAGCTGTCCCCGGTGAGCGTCCAGACGGAATCGGAATCCAGCACCAGATCCACCGTTCCCTCGCTGGTGATGGCGCCGTTTTCGTAGGCAAAGACGCCGACGGCAAAACTCGGCATGCACCACAAAGATAGGATATATATGATAATGAAAAAACTGCTTGCAATCGCCGCCGGCAGCGCATTTGCGCTGACCGGCATCCTCTACGGCGTATATAAATTTGCTTTCGATTCACCTAACCAAACGCAGAATGATGACCTTCATGTGGCCAAAACGCCCCAGATGTCCGAGCGGGCAGAGAAGATCCACAGCATGATCGAAAACGCCCGAAGCATTCCCTTTGAACGGGTGTTCATCACCTCCCACGATGGCCTCAAGCTCTCGGGCAGGTATTATCATCAGCAGGAAGGCGCGCCCTTGGATATTTGTTTTCACGGATACAGGGGAACCCCGGCCAGGGATTTCAGCGGAGGAATCCACATTATGCTAAGAGAAGGGCATAATGTTTTGATGGTCGAAGAGCGGGCCCATCTTCAGAGCGAAGGGCATACCATCACCTTTGGCATCAGGGAACGCTATGATGTGCTGGACTGGATTCATTATGCGCTGGATCGGTTCGGAACGGATACACAGATTATTCTTGTAGGCATCTCTATGGGCGCAGCCACCGTGCTGATGGCATCGGAACTGGAGCTTCCCGGACAGGTAAAGGGCATTGTGGCCGACTGCCCCTATACGGCTCCGGAAGCAATCATCAAAAAAGTATGCCGGGACATGAAAATTCCCGGAGATCTGGGCGGGCTTTTGGCCATGGCCTCTGCCAGGCTTTTCGGCGGCTTTGATTTGAAGGAATCTTCGGCGCTTAAGGCGGCGCCCCATCTGAAAGTCCCTGTTCTGCTGATTCATGGGGAAGAGGATCATTTTGTGCCCTGTGAGATGAGCCGGGAGCTTTACGCCGCGAATCCGGAGAAGATCCGGCTGGAGATCTTTCCCGGCGCAGGACATGGTCTTAGTTTTCTGCTGGATCCGGAACGGTATGACCGGCTGGTTCGGGATTTCAGCAGAAAAGTGCTGGTCTGAAAAATCGAGCAGCATCCGTGATAACGGCTGCTGCTTTGGGAGGGAAAATGCAAATCAGAAGAATTACCGAAGCGGACGCTAAGACCGTTTCAGAGCTGATCAGAAAAACCTTGGAAATATCCAATTCTACAGATTATCCGAAACCAATGATCGAAGCGCTGGTGCAGCGGCACACGCCGGAATATGTGGCGGAGCGGGCTGCCTGGACCCATTTCTATGTGGCCGAGGAGGATGGCCGGATTCTGGGCTGCGGCGCCATCGGCCCCTATTGGGACAAGGAGGATGAGAGCAGCCTGTTCAGCGTCTTCGTGGATCCCGCGTGCCAGGGCCGGGGCATCGGCCGGCAGCTGGTGGAAACCCTCGAGAAGGATGAGTTTGCCCTGCGGGCTGCGCGCATCGAGGTGCCGGCTTCCATCACCGGGCTTCCCTTCTATCGGGCCATGGGTTATGAATACAAAAACGGCAAGGCCGTCCTGGATGAGGAGCGGCTTTACCGTCTTGAAAAGTTCACGAAGAAAAAGGAGGAGCCTCAGGCAGATGCTGACAGCGCAAAAAAGCTCCTGCAGCTGATCCATGACCGTCACAGCTATCGCGGCATCTATCAGCCCGACGCGGTTCCCCGGGAGGATCTGCAGACCATTATGGAGGCTGGATTGGCGGCGCCCTCCGGCTGCAACAAGCAGACAACCAGCCTGATTGCGGTGGACGATCCGGAGATTCTCAAAAAGCTGCGAGCAGTGATTGATCCGCCCGTGGGCGAAACGGCCCCGGCCCTGATCCTGGTGCTCACCCGGCGGATCAACGCCTACCGGGACCGGTGCTTTGCGGTGCAGGACTATTCCGCCGCCATCGAAAACATGCTGCTGGCCATCAAGGCCGTGGGCTACGAGAGCTGCTGGTACGAAGGCCACATCACCGACGCCGATCGCATTGGCTGGCAGATGGCGCAGATGCTGGGCGTGCCCGATGAATACGACCTGGTCTGCATGCTCCCCGTAGGAAAAGCAGCTGCGGCGATCCATCCACCCAGGAAGAAGCCCTTCGAGGAGCGGGCCTGGTTCAACCGCTTCGGAGGCTGAGAAAGCGGGAGCCTCCCCGGAGGTCCTGCTGTCAGCTTGACAATTAGTCAAAGACAAGCTATAATTCGATTAACAAGCAGTTGGGATGCCGAGCTTTTCGGCATCCCTTTTTTGATGATTCGATCATATACCTGGAGGAAACAACTATGAAACTGCTGCTGCGCCTGTCCCGGGAGGCGATTCGCTATAAGAATCTTTATATTATCGCTATCTTGTCCACCTTGCTGCTCACCGTGGTCAACCTGGCCGCGCCGAGGGTGCTGTCCCGGATGACGGGAATCGTCAGCTCGGGGGTTGGTAAGGAAGGCCTCAGCCAGATCGGTGTTCTGACAGCCATTCTTATCGGCCTGTATCTGCTGCGGATCCTTTTCCGCTTTCTGAGCAACTACCTGGCCCACAAGGCTGCCTGGTACCTGGTAGGGGATCTGCGCACCAAAACCTATGACAAGCTGGAGCACATGCATCTGGGCTATTTCCACGACAAGCAGACCGGCGATTTGATGAGCCGGGTGGTGAACGATACCCGGGACTTTGAGCTTCTTTACGCCCACATGATTCCCGAGACCATCACCAACCTGGTTACCTTCGCGGGTGCCCTGGCCATTTTGCTTACCATCAACTGGAAGCTGGCGCTGATTACCTGCGCGCCCATCCCGCTGATTATGATTTCCGGCGTGATTTTCTCAAAAAAAGTCCGCCCCTTCTTCCGGATTTCCCAGAAAAAGATGGGCGAACTGAACGGCAAGCTGCAGGACAACCTATCCGGCATTCATGAAATCCAGTCCTTCGGACGGGAGGCCTATGAAACCGGCCGGGTGGATGAAAAGAACTTCGAGCATGTCAGAGCCATGCTGAAGGCGCTGAAGATCAGTGCCGTGTTCCATCCGGCGGTGGAATTCATCTCCTCCCTGGGCACCATCCTGGTGGTGGCCTTCGGCGGCCTGCTTGCCTACCGGGAGGGCCTCAGTGTGGAAGTCATCGTGGCTTTCCTGCTGTATCTCAGCCTCTTTTACCAGCCCGTCACCGGCCTTGCCAATTTGCTGGAAAACATGCAGCAGTCCCTGGCAGGGGCGGAGCGCGTCATTGCCATTCTGGATGCGCCCATCGCCATTCAGGATCATCCGGACGCGGAGCCTCTTCGGGACGTGAAGGGCGACATCGCCTTCGATCACGTGAGCTTTGCCTACCAGGAAGAGAGCCCGGTGCTGAAGGATATCACCTTCCACTGCGGACCTGGCAAGATGCTGGCGCTGGTGGGTCCCACCGGTGTGGGCAAGACCACCATGACCCAGCTGATCTCCCGTTTCTACGAACCGGACAGCGGACGAATCCTGGTGGACGGGAAGGATATTCAGGATGTGACCATCGAATCCCTGAGACAAACCATTTCTCCCGTGCTGCAGGATACGTTTCTGTTTAACGGCACCATAGCTGAAAATATCGGCTACGCCGCGGCCCATGCATCCATGGAGGAAATCCAGGAAGCCGCGAAAGCCGCCAACATTCATGACGATATCATGGCCATGCCCGACGGCTATGAGACCCAGGTGGGTGAACGGGGGCTGAGGCTTTCCGGCGGCCAGAAGCAGCGGGTAGCGATTGCTCGTGCGATTCTCAGACATTCGCCGATTATTATTCTGGATGAGGCGACCGCTTCCGTGGATGTGGAAACCGAACGCCAGATCCAGACAGCCATCGCGGGGATTGCCGGCAGCCGTACCATTATTGCCATTGCGCACCGCCTGTCCACCATCCGGAACGCGGATCAGATCCTGGTCATCGAAAACGGTGTGGTGACGGAGAGCGGCACCCACGAGCAGCTGCTGGCGAAAGGCGGCAGCTACGCCCGAATGCACCGGATCCAGTCAACCTCCATCGGAGGTGTCGCATAGCGCCTTGACACAGGGGGGCTCCTGCTGATAAGATAACGGACAAATAAGTTTAGCAAACGAGGTAAAGAATATGTTTGATTTTGATCATCTGCCGGATCGCAGAAATACCGCGTCCTACAAATGGGATGTCCCGGAAGGCGAGCTGCCGCTGTGGGTTGCGGACATGGATTTTCCGGCCGCGCCCTGCATTCGGGAAGCTTTTGCAAAACGGATCGAGCACGGCGTGTTTGGCTACAACATCATCCCGGACAGCTGGTATGAGGCTTATCAGTCCTGGTGGCAAAGACGCCACGGGTTTTTCATGGAAAGAGAATGGCTTCTCTTTGTGACAGGGGTTGTCCCCGGCATGTCCAGCATTATCCGCAAGCTGACCACGCCCAATGAGAATATTCTGATTCAGTCCCCCGTCTACAACATCTTCTTCAGCACCATCCGCAACAATGGAGGCCGGATTCTGGAAAATCAGCTGGTCTATGAAGAAGCGTCCCACAGCTATCAGATCGACTTTGAGGATATGGAAAAGAAGCTGGCTGATCCCCAGACCAGCCTGATGATTCTCTGCAATCCGCACAATCCGGTGGGAAAGATCTGGGACAAGGAAACGCTGCAGAAAATTGCTGAGCTTTGCGAAAAGTATCATGTAATCTGCATCTCCGATGAAATCCACTGCGATATTACCGCACCGGGCAAGCAGTATGTTCCGTTTCTTTCTGTCTCTGAGACCGCCCGCAAAGTCGGAATCAGCCTGATTGCTCCCACCAAATGCTTCAACCTGGCCGGCCTGCAGACGGCAGCCATCTGTGTGCCGGATCCCTTCCTGCGGCATAAGGTCTGGCGCGGCATCAATACCGATGACATCGCCGAAGCAGGCAGCTTCGCGCTGACAGCCGTGGAAGCGGCCTTCGGCGAAGGAGAGCCCTGGCTGGAGGCGCTGAGGGTATACCTGGAAGCGAATAAAACCTTTGTCAGAAATTTCCTTCAGGAGAATCTGCCTGAGATTTCCCTGGTCCCCAGTGAGGCAACCTATCTTCTGTGGCTGGACTGCAGAAAGCTTGGTCACCCGTCAGAAGGAACGCTGGCCGATTGTCTGGAATCCTTCCTTCGCAAAGAAGCAAAGGTATATCTCACCTCCGGCAGTGAGTACGGACAGAGCGGCGACGAGTTTCTGCGCCTGAACATTGCCACCTCCCGCGAACGGCTGGAAGAGGGAATGAACCGGCTGAAAGCAGGCATCGATCTGTACAGGGCATCCCGTGCGTGATCCTTCATTGAGAAGCGATTCCGGCTGAGATCGATTTGGAACAGACCTGAACCAAGCAGGTTTCGGAAACATAACAGCGGACATGAAAAAAGCAGGCTCCAGGGAGTCTGCTTTTTGATTTGGTAAGCTTAGTCCTGATCACACAGGCTGTCGTGCTCTTCTTTGATCTGTTCTACGCCCCAGTCCCTTAGCGCAAGCAAGGCCGGCAGAAAGGTTTTTCCTTTGCAGCTCAAGGTATATTCTACCTTCGGAGGAATACAGTCGTATTGAATCCGTTTGATCATTCCGTGTTCTTCCAGCTCGTCCAGGGCTTTGGAAAGCATGGCGTCCGTCAGCTTAAGGGCGCGTCTGATCTCACAAAAGCGCATGGGCTGGTCGTTTTTGGCCAGCTGCCAGAGAATCGGGATTTTCCACTTTTGTCCTACAATGGATACCACATACATAATCGGACAGATATTGCCGCCTTCCCGGATTCGTTCCACCATCGCCTGATACTGTTCTTCCCAGGTCATCAAAAAAAACCTCACTATGAAAAAAGATAGTACTTGCAAAAAAGATTGTAGTATGGTATTATTCTAAACCGATGAGTTACTTTTTGCAAGTGTTTTTTTAAGATTCAGGAATCGGAGAGGAGTTCCCATGAAGAAAATCATTACTTTACTGCTTGTTTCGGCTTTAGCGATCGCTTCATTAGCCGGTTGCAGCCAGAAAAAGGACAGCGCCGAGGGCGGCCTGTTGCAGACGATCAAGGACCGCGGTTATATGATCTTTGGCACGGAGGGTACGTGGAGTCCCTATACCTACCACGATGAAAATGGAGATCTGGTAGGCTTCGATGTCGATGTTGCCCGATATGTGGCTGACTATATCGGCGTGGAAGCCCGTTTTACCGAAACAGCGTGGTCTTCTATTTTTGCCGGTCTTGATGCCGGACAGATCGACACCGTGTCCAACAGTGTTTCCTACACCGAAGAGAGAGCGGAAAAATATGATTTTTCAACGCCCTACAACTTCACCAGCTATGCCATCATGACACTGGCTGACAACGATGAGATCAACTCTCTCGAGGATGTCAAAGGCAAGGTTTCCTCCAACGATCCTACCAGCACCATCGGACAGTTTGCCGAGCAGCAGGGGGTTATTTTTGACGAGGTTAAAGAAGCAGCCCAGGCCATCAGTGAAGTGAAGAACGGCCGTGCCGAGGTTACCTTCAGCACCAACATCGGTTTCGCGGATTATTTTAAACAGCATCCCGAAGAGGAAGCACTCTTTAAGGTGATTGTTGTCAGCGATCCGGAACCGAATGCCTATTTCCCGGTACTGAAAGGCAATGAAGATCTGGTAGCCGTCATCAATGAAGCGCTGGCCAAAGCGCAGGAAGACGGAACCCTTTCCGAACTGGCTCTTAAATACTTCGACGTCGATACAACCAAAGGCAACTAAACAGCTTCAACGCATAATACTTCATTTCAGCCGGAAGGGGATGCCCCGTCCGGCTGATTGAGAAATGAGAAAAGATACGAATGAATGAACGAATTCTCACCGAATTAATCGAGTCCTTCGGCGACCTGTTCATGGCGGCGCTGAAGGTTTCGCTCCCGCTTACGCTGGCCTCGTTTTCAACAGGCCTTGTCATTGCCTTTTTGGTGGCGCTGGCACAGATCGCCAAGATCCCTGTTCTGAAGCAGCTGGTCAGGGTGTATGTGTGGATTATCCGCTGCACGCCAATGATCGTTCAGCTGTTTATTGTCTATTTCGGACTCCCCAGCATCGGAATCAAATTCGGCTCCTTCACCAGTGCATGGATTGTTATGTCGCTTTCGATCGGCGCTTATTGTTCGGAGACGGTCAGGGCGGCCATTGAGTCGGTGCCAGTAGGTCAACTGGAGGCCTGTTACTGTGACGGTCTTACTTTCTGGCAGGCCATGATCCACGTGATCGTGCCTCAGGCGCTCAGAACGGCCTTCCCGCCTCTTTCCAACTCGATTATCGGTCTGGTGAAGGATACATCGCTTGCCTACAACGTAGCGCTGGTTGAGGTGCTTGCCACGGCGCAGCGCATCGCTTCCCGAACCTATGACTATTTCTGGCTTTATCTGGAAGCCGGCCTGGTCTATCTGATTTTCTGCTCCGTTCTGACTGTCATCCAAAGTAAGGCGGAAGCTGCGCTGGAGAGGAGAAGATAAGATGCTGAATCTCAGAGATGTATGCAAAAAGTTCGGCAGCAATGTGGTTCTGGATCATGTCAGCCTGGATGTCAACAAAGGAGATGTGGTGGCAATCCTCGGCCCCAGCGGTTCCGGCAAAACGACGCTGCTGCGCTGCGCAGGCTATCTGACCAAGGCGGACAGCGGCAAACTGACCCTGGCCGGTAAAGAGTATGACATGAACAGGATTTCTTCCAAAGATCTCAGGGAATACAGAAAGAACGTGGGTTTTGTTTTCCAGAACTTTAATCTGTATGGCAACAAGACGGCCCTTGGGAATGTGACCCTGGGACTGATTGTTTCCCAGAAGATGCCCAAAGCCCAGGCGGAGGAGATCGGCAAAAAGCTCCTGGAACGCGTGGGGCTGGCAGATCGAATGGACTACTATCCCTCCAAACTTTCCGGCGGTCAGCAGCAGCGTGTGGCCATAGCCAGAGCGCTGGCCACCAACCCGGATGTGGTTTTCTTTGATGAGCCCACCTCCGCGCTGGATCCTGAGCTGACCGGCGAGGTGCTGACGGTTATCAAGCAGCTTGCGGATGAAGGCAGAACCATGATCGTCGTCACGCATGAAATGGAGTTTGCCAGAAAGGTTGCGACAAGAGTGGTTTTCATGGAAGACGGTGAGATTGTTGAACAGAACACCGCAAAAGAATTCTTTGAAAATCCCCAGAAGGAGAGAACCAAGGAGTTCATTTATAAGTCGTCTACATGGTCAACAGCAGCGTCAGAAGACGCGGCTGTGGAAGAAACGGTATAAACCGTTTCTTCCTACGGAGTACAGAAGGAAACGGCAGCGTCAGCGGATGCTGAAACTGCTGTGGAAGAGTAAATTTTTTCAGGAGGATGGAACATGTTTATTAAAAATGTGGGTATTTTTGTGAAGGATTTGGAAGGCGCAAAGAACTTTTTTGCAGAGTATTTCAATGCGAAGGTTCTGAAAACCATCGATAATCCCAATACCGGTTACTATTCCTATGTCATGGTGCTGGATGACGGCGCATGGCTTGAGCTGATGAGCAAACCGGGCATGGTAGATCTGCCGAAGGATCCCAACCGTCTTGGCTATGCCCATATCTGCATCGAAACCGCAACCCGCAAACAGCTGGATGAGATTATCGGCCGCCTGAAAGAAGCCGGATATACCTTCCAGTATGAGCCCTCCAATCCGGAAGGACTGGGTGAAGCTCGCCTGATCGCCTTTGAAGATCTGGTCATCGAAGTATATTTCGCAGGTTAAGCTTTATGAATTCTGTGATCAACGATAAAATTCGCCAGGTGGAACGGATCCATCTGGCGAATTTGCCTACACCCATTTTTCCCTTAAAAACAGTCTCAAAGGAGCTGTCCCGGAATATCTGGATCAAGCGGGATGACTTTACCGGCGTGGAAATGTCCGGCAATAAGGTAAGAAAACTGGAGTTTTCCATTGCCCAGGCGATGCAGCAGGGGGCGGATGTGCTTCTCACGGCCGGCGGCATCCAGTCCAATCATGCCCGCGCGACGGCGGCTGCTGCGGCAAGACTGGGGCTGAAATCCCATCTGGTGCTGGAAATATCCAAAGCGCCAAAAGCGGAAGGCAACTATCTGCTGGATCAGATGCTTGGCGCGAAGATTACCCTGCTGGATGAAAATGCAGGCATTTCCTTCTCTGAAAAGCTCGCCGAGCTGGCTGAGAGTTACCGGCTGGAGGGTCATGTTCCCTATATTATTCCGGTAGGCGCTTCCAATGGCATAGGAAACTTCGGCTACCTGAACGCATTTGACGAGATCCTTGCCCAGGAAGAAGAGCTGGGCATCAGGTTTGACGCCATCGTGTGCGCCGCAGGTTCAGGCGGTACCTACAGCGGTCTGTATCTGGGAAATAAACTTACAAAAAGCGGCAGGAAAATTGTCGGCATCACTGTCTGCGACAACAAAGACTACTTTACCAAGGTCTGCACAGGCATCGTGAACGAAACCCTTTCCCTTCTGGGAGAGGAGAAGGATCCTGCCCCGGAATTCACGTTTATTGATGGATACAAGGGACTCGGATATGCCATTTCCAAAGCGGACGAATTAAAGTTCATATCGGATATCGCCGCCAAAGAAGGCATTATCCTGGATCCGGTTTATACGGGAAAAGCCTTTTACGGCCTTTACAATGAAGTCCTGAAGGGAACCTTCGAGGACTGCCATAACATCCTCTTTATCCACACCGGCGGCCAATACGGCCTTTTCCCGAAACAGGGACAGCTGGAAGAAGTGCTTTGAAAATACAAAGCCTCCGGAAAGTTCTCTACATACATCTTCCGCATCATATCCGAAGGAATTATCTTCCGGATCGAATTGCGAAAGCGTATATCTGCGTTATGCAGAGAGACTTTCCGGAGGCTTTGTTTATTTATGCCTCACGGACACATGGATACGTTTTTATTCAATGGAATCAGTCCTGATGACAAACTGGACGGATCCTTTGCCTTCTTCTGTTGAGCTGTCATTATCAGTAGTTCCATCGAAGGAAGTATATTCCGTGCTTAGCTCCTGAAGTGCTTTTATACGGTCTACCAGCTGAGCGGCATCATCCTCTACCAACGTAGAGAGCTTCTGGATTCCTTCCTCATCAAAGGTGCTCATGCCGTTCATCAGCTCTCTGGCTCCTTCCAGGAGTTCTTTAACACCTGAAGAGAGGGTATCAGAGCCTTCGCTCAGTTTTCCGGTACCGTTTTTCAGTTCCTCGGTGCCTTTGGAAAGATCCGAGGCGCCATTGGATGCTGCCTGAGCGCCCTCAGAGAGTGTTTTTGCGCCTGTGCTTAAGGTGGATGCGCCAGCGGCAAGGGTTTCATTACCGGCCTTCAGATCTTTTGATCCATCGGCCAGCTGAGAGATTCCCGCAGAAGCCGCCGCAGCGCCTTCACTAAGGGCCGAAGCACCCTCGCTAAGCGCCGATGCCCCCTCTGCAACCTGCGCGGTTCCGGACTGGAGGGCATCCGCTCCGGTTTTCAGCTGACCTACGCCATTTACCAATTCAGTGGAGCTTTCCGTAAGGCTATCCAGGCCTGCCTGCAAAGCCCCCAGGTTTTTATCGCTCACCAGCGTATCAATACCATCCTCCATGGATTTGGCACCGGCGCCGATCTGATCCACGCCTTCTCCAAGCTTATCAGCGCCGGAAGAAATGCCGGCCGCTGCGTTGTAGATGGAAGCACCTTCCCCGGTCAGTCCCGCAGAGATCGCGTCCGCTCCGGCCTTCATCTGCCCAAGGGCTTCATAGGCTTCGTTCGCCTGACTCAGATATCCGGAGACATCGATGCCCAGACTGGAGAAAAGCGGCGCATAATCTCCGGCTTTTTCAAGGACTGCACCAAGAACCTGCTGCAGCTTGGCAGCGGCCTGGGAAATCTGCTGTGCTCCGCCGGAAAGCTGCTTAGCACCCTGGGCAATCTGATCGGCGGTTGATTTGATCGAACCCTCGTTGCCCGTCAGCCCCTGACTGATTGCGCCGGATGCATCCTCGATCTGTTTGGCACCTGCATACAGGGAGGGACCTTCTTCGTTTTTTAAGGCCTGGCCGATCTGAAGCGCGCCCTGAGAAAGCGCTTTAGCGCCTGAGGGAAGATCCTTTACGGATGACTGCAGCGTTCCGATTCCGCTGTTTAGGGCAGCGGCGCCCTGGTTTACCTTGTCAGCACCTTCGTCCAGTGCCCTGGCACCTTCGGCAGCCTTAGCCGCCCCATCTTGAAGAGCAGGTGTCTGGGCGTTTAATGTCTGCAGTCCATCATTTAACTTCTCAGCACCATCAGCCGCGCTGGAAGCGCCGGCGGACAGGGCAGCTGCACCATCAGCCAGACGATCCGCGCCGTCGGAAAGCGTGTCCAGCCCGCCGGATAGAGCCGAAGCGCCTTCGTTCAGGGCAGCAGCACCTTCATCGACCTTGTGGATTCCTTCGGAAAGCTCATTGGCTCCGTCACTGAGGGCAGAGGTGCCATTATACAATGCTTCAGAACCATCCTTCAACTCGCTTGAAGCATTCGTAAGCTCTTTCATGGCGTTCTCCAGCTCGTCGATGGAGGTCACATCTTCCAGATCCAGATCCTGCATCATGCCATTGGAAATGATAGTTAAACTGGTCAGCAGCTCGAAGTCGGCTACATCGGCTTCAACACATACGCTGTCCGGAATATCCAGATCCAGCGGGGTACCGTCTGTCGTCTTCATATCGGCAAGTCCCAGACTGTCTGACAGACCAGGCATGGCCAGACCAAGCACAATACTTTGATCACCGGTATCGATCACTTTACCTTTACTAACCGTCACATTGGTGGCTTTGTCCTTGTCCAGCATCAGCCCGGAGATCACGGTGAAGGGCTGATACAGCGTAACGTCTTTGCCGCCGATTTGTCTTGTTACGGTTTCGTGATTGACATAGTCAAACCGAATCACCAGATGACCGCTTTTTCCGGCCAGCTCATCCGGCGCGATTTCCTTCCCATCCAGCTGATAGGAGATGCTGGTGCTCACCGGAAGCGCTCTGTCGGTTTTGCCCTGGTAATAAATATCGTTTCCATCGGCAGCCCAGGTAAGGCGTCCGTTGGCAGATTGGGAATAGGTTTCGGTGCCCTTCACATTCTGGATGTCCGTCAAATCCGTGACATCCTCCAGGGAAGCGGCGCCATCCGGGTTTTTCAGCCATGTGCTGACAATGGTTTCAGTTGGCTTGCCGGTGGCATCGGCAACCACATAAACCGTCTCTTCTTTACCTGCTGCATCGCTGTGGGAAGCTGTCTGCAGCATGGAACTGGCTGCCTCCTGAATCTGCTGATCCGGCTCCGACAAAGTCTGCCGTACGTCTTCTTTGGCAGCCGTGCAGCCTGTCAGGGAGCACAGCAGCATGAGTCCCGTCATGCCTTCTGCTAACAACGATTTTATCTGATGTCTCATTTCAACCTCCGTTCTGTCTGAAAGCTCCGGCTTTCGAAACCGGCTACAGGCAGTTTTATCTTATTGTTGTATTAGTTTCCGTTATGAGCCGCTGGTGTCCATTCTTTTCTGGCCGCCTTTTTGCGTTCCGCCAGAGATTTCCATCTCGTCTTCATAATCAGCGGATCGAAAAGGAGATAGAAAGCCGGCAGCAGCAAAAGCACCATGGCCATACTGATCAGCGCGCCTCTGGCCATCAGCCGGCACAAAGAGCCGATCATATCGACGTCTGAGTAGATGCCGACACCGATGGTTGCAGCGAAGAAGCCAAGCGCGCTGGTGAAGATGGAAGGCATGGACGCCTCCAGGGAAGTTGTGGCAGCTGCCTTTTTGTCCTGCCCCTGCAGCCTTTCGTGCACATATCTGTCTGTCATCAGGATTGCGTAATCCACCGTGGCGCCCAGCTGTATGGTTCCGATGACAATGGATGCAACGAAGGGAAGCTTCTCACCGGTATAACCGCAAACGCCCATATTGATGTAAATGGCCAGCTCAATGACCAGCACCAGCAGCACCGGAAGAACCGGTGAGTGGAGTACCGCCAGAATAATCAGGAAAATGGCGCCGATGGATACAGCGCTGACCATCTTGAAATCCGTATCGGTGATGCGGATCAGGTCTCTGGTTCCGGGCCCCTCGCCGATCAGCATGGCGCTGGGGTCGTATTTTTTCATAATGGTTTCCAGCGTGCCGATCTGCCGGTTGATCTCGTCGGAGGCCACCGCGTATTTGGTGCCGATCAGCATCAGCTGTCTGCCGCCGCTGGAGAGCTTTTCGGTGACATTCTCGGGCAGCCATGCTTTCGGGATTCTGGACCCGATCAGGCTGTCGGTGGCGATGGCAAACTGGACCCCGTCTACCTGCTGCATTTCGTCCAGCATCAGCTTGACGTCCCGCGAAGGAAGATCCTCGTCAGCCAGAATCAAATGAATAGTGCTCATGTCAAAATGATCCTTCAGTTCCTGCTTTGACTGGACCGATGGCAGGTAATCCGGCAGGGAAACATCCAGATCGTAGTAAACGTTTACATGCTGGTAGCCGTACAGTGCCGGTATCCATAAGAGCAGCATCAGAACCAGGAGCACCTTGTTGTGTCTGACGATGAAACCTGACAGCTTCTCGCCGTGAATGGTGAGAGGCCTATGGGCGGTTTTAGTGATGGCCTTGTCAAACAGCAGAATCATGGCCGGCAGGGTGGTGATGCAGGTCAGCACGCCGAAAACGACACCTTTTGCCATGACGATTCCCAGATCCCGTCCCAGCGTGAAGGACATAAAGCACAGGGCGATGAAACCGGCGATGGTGGTCAGGGACGAGCCGGAAACCGAGCTGATGGTCTGGCAGATCGCCTGAGCCATGGCTTCTTCTTTGTCCGAAATGTGGGAACGCTGTTCTTTATAGGCATTCCACAGGAAGATGGAGTAGTCCATCGTGACAGCCAGCTGAAGCACGGCGGCCAGGGACATGGTAATAAAGGAAATTTCTCCTTGAATAAAGTTCGTTCCCAGATTGTAAATCACAGCAATGCCGATATTGGCAAGAAACAGTACCGGGGCCATCCAGGAATCCATGGTGGCGGCCAGCACGGCAGCCGAAGCCAGCACGGCAATCAGCACGTACCAGAAAAGCTCCTGCTCCACCAGATGCTTGGTATCGGTTACAATGGCCGAGATGCTGCTTAGAAAGCATTTCTCTCCTGCCAGCTCCCGGATCTGGTCGATGGCATCCATGGTTTCATCGGCGGAGGAACCCGTGTCAAAGAAGATAGCCATCAAGGTGGCATCCTCCGTGTGGAAAGCCTCATACAGCTTGTCCGGCAGCATCTTGGCTGGCACACTTAAATCCATTACGCTGTCATACCAGATGACATCCGCCACATGATCTACCTTTTCGATTTGCGCCTTCAGGTCGGCAACCTGCCGATCGTCCATTCCCTCAGCCACAAACATGGCATAGGCGCCTTTTCCAAAATCATCCAGCAAAACCTGCTGGCCCTGCATGGTTTCAATATTGTCCGGCAGGTAGTAGAGAACATCGTAGTTGACCCTGAGGCTGAGGTATCCGAAGAGAGCCGGAATCATCAGGACGAGGGACAACAATGTGACCAGCAGTTTGTGCCGGGTAATCCATTTTGCAAGTGGGTACATAAATAGCCTCCATTTGGCAGCTGCCGTGTGATATGGCCGCGATCGGGCCGTGGGGACAGCTGCATGACATTGAAATGACTAATGGTCAATTTGTTTATCGTGACCGTTATATCACAAAAATGACTATTGGTCAATAGCGTATGACAAGAAAAATGAATTTTAGTCATTTTTATAAGAAATACGGGTGATTTCTTTGCGTTTCTTATGGATTTTTCGTTTGACAATGCCCTTGGAAGGAAATAAAATGAAGATAAAGCGGCTGTATCATTCAAAGGAGTACAGTCTATGGAAAAATGAAATGGCCTGACAGTTTCAACAATTGCCGATGGCCGCTTATGTCAGAGGGGCAAGGACGATGAGCAGAGTAGAGGAAAATAAACAGCAAAAACAGAACAGCCTGATGGAAACGGCGTTCCAGTTGTTTACCAGTAAAGGAATTACCAATACCACGATCTCTGAAATTGTAGAGATGGCCGGCGTAGCGAAGGGAACATTTTACCTGTATTTTAAAGATAAATATGACCTGAATGAGAAGCTGATCATTCATCGCTCGCAGCAGCTGATCCGCCATGCGCTGGATTTTTCCGGTTATGAAAAGCTGGACACCAATACGGATAAGCTCCTGGTGATCGTAGATGATATTCTTTTCCAATTAAAAGAAAACCCCCTGCTGCTTCGCTTCTTAAACAAGCGGATCAGCTGGGAGATGTTCTATAAAGTCATTGAAAAAAATGAAGAAGGGTACGCGGCCGTTTTTGAAAATATTCCCGGTCCGAATGATGCTAATCGGAAAAATCTGGAAATAGAGCTTTTTACGATTATTGAAATGGTCAGCGCAACCAGCTACAGTGTGATTCTGAACAGCGATCCTGTAAGCCTGGAAGAGTATCTTCCCTATCTGCATCGCTGCATTCGGGCGATTGTGGCATGTTTCCATTAAGGACTTCCATAATGGAAGTCCATTATGGAAGGGGCGCGAAAAGCGGTCCGGATGCGGGCTTTTGGAAAAGACAGTACGGATTGAATCTTTTCGGAAGGGGAGGAGATCAGGTCTCTAACGCGTCCAGTATCAGATCCTCGATTTCTTCCTCCGTCATGGGCATCCATACATGAATCAAGGGGATTCCTGAAACGGCATAGACAGCGTCGACGAATTCGTCCCGTTCGATGCGATCCGGGCGGTTGTGGGATGCATCATCCAATTCGATGCCGCAGAGAACGGTGAGGGTTTCGGGATCGACCAGAATAAAGTCCGTATGCTTGGCTTTAATTTTATTAAAATAAGACATATAGTCTCTTGTGCCTGGTATGATCTGGAAAAGATCGGCCAGGCGCATTTTTATGAACAGATCCCAGCCGTATGCGCTGCAGATCGGGCGGAGCAGCTGGTAAAAGGCCAGTTCGTTTTTGCTGAGCAGTTCCCGGCGCTCATAGGGAAATTGTTCCCTTGGCCGGAGCAGATAGACAATCAGGAAAATCAGGCCAACAGCTGCAATGGCCAGTCCCAGAATGAGAAGTTTTTCTTTCATATATTTACGACTCTATCATGAATTGTTTGAAAAAAGCATGTGATGCATGATTTTCACCTGGCTATCTGTGCCGGAGCTTCACAAATAGCTGATCACACGTCTTCCGCCGCGCGCTCCGGGATGGTGTTTCATGGATTCTTAGGCGGGAAGCGACGATTAGTGACAAAAAACTACTGGTATCCTACCTGAAAATCAGCGGATTGTAAAGCCTCTTTCCCTTGAAAAAAATCAGTTAGTGGCATATACTATTGGACGGATCCGGGACCAACGGAATCTATTAGAAAGGAAGTGTTACCATGAAAAGTAAACTCAAACACTTCAGTCTATTGTCACTTTGTCTGGTCTTCTCCATGACCATCCTGCTGCTTGGCGGATGCGCCAAAACGGAAGAAGCTGCCCCATCCACGATTACCGTCACCGATATGACCGGCCGAGAGATTACCTTAGATGAGCCGGCAACCCGGGTGGTAGCCCTGTCTGCAGCGGATTGCGAAATCCTTTATGCAGTGGGCGCCGGCGATATGCTGGTTGGACGCGGCGAATACTGCGACTACCCCGCGGAAGTTCAGAATGTGCCTGCTGTGGAATCTGGTTCGGAAACCAATATCGAGCAGATCATTGAACTGAAGCCCCAGGTTCTTTTGATGAGCACGATGGCTCAGACAAAAGAGCAGGTGGAAGCGCTGGAGAATGCCGGTATTAAAGTTGTGGTTTCTGATGCGCAGGATATCGAAGGCGTATACCAGTCCATCCAGATGATTGGAACCTTAATGGGCAAACAGACTGAAGCAGAACAAGTCATTCAGAACATGAAGGATACCTTTAAAGAGGTCAGCGGCAATGCCGATCTGAACGGAAAGACCATCTACTTCGAGGTATCGCCCCTGGAATGGGGACTGTGGACCGCGGGAAGCGGCACCTTCATGAATGAAATCGCCCAGATGATGGGACTGAAGAATATTTTCGAGGACGTGACCGGCTGGGCCGAGATCTCCGAGGAACAGGTCATCGAGCGCAATCCCGATTATATTATGACCATTACCATGTATTACGGCGAAGGTCCGCTGCCGGAGGAGGAAATTGCCTCCCGCGCCGGCTGGGAAAATATCACCGCCGTTAAGAACGGAGCTATTTTGGATCTCCCCAACAATGAACTTTCCCGTCCGGCCCCGCGTCTTGCTGATGGCGCAAAGATGCTTTATGACTTCGTGTCGGGAAAATAAAAAAGACTGCTCAGCCTGCAAAGGGCTGGGCAGTTTTTGTATGTGTGGCGCAGCTGTTCGGTTTGAAAGCTGCGGGACTGAACCGCTGCTTTGCGTTTCATACCGTGAGCCCTGCGGCTTCATCTCTGCTGTTTGCAAATACCGGCGAGTATGTTACAATAGTGCTTACAGTTGATAACAATTAAAGGACCGATTCCATGAAAATATCTAATCAGGACCGTTTTTCTTTTCCGGTGCTGCTGATCTTCTTTGGCATCAGCGTATGCGTGTTTATCTTATGTGTTTGCCTGGGATCCGTCATGGTTCCGCTTGGAGATACCCTTGCCGTTATTCGAAATGCCATTGCCCGCGCCCCGCAGCCAGAATTGTCTGCGGTTCCGATTATCTTAAATGTCAGGCTGCCCCGGGTTCTGTGCGTGTTTTTGACCGGCGCATCCCTGGCCATCTGCGGCGCCGCCATGCAGGGACTCCTTAGGAATTCCCTGGCGGACGGCTCCACGTTGGGCGTATCCACCGGCGCTTCCCTGGGGGCGGCGCTGGCTATTGTCTTCGGATTCAATGTTCCCTCCCTTCCCTTTGCCGGCACGATGATCATGGCCATTATTTTCGCCTTCCTTTCCTTAATGATTATCCTGACGCTGGCTTATCGCCTTGACTATTCTTTATCCACCAACACCATTATTCTGCTGGGCGTTATTTTTTCCATGTTTGTTTCCAGTATTTTGTCGCTGGTGATTACCTTTGCTTCGGATAAAGTCAAAAATATCGTATTCTGGACCATGGGTTCCCTCTCCGGTTCCAGCTATGCCAATGCAATCGTGCTTTTCGTCGTGCTGATGATTTGCGGCACGGTTTTGATGTCCCTTTCGAGAGAGTTAAATGCTTTTGCCATTGGCGAGGAGGAGGCCAGGCATATCGGCGTGCCCATCCGGCGCGTCAAGCTGATGGTGCTGATCACGGTGTCTGTTTTGATTGGGGTATGCGTGAGCATCGGCGGATCGATTGGTTTTGTGGGACTGGTGACGCCCCATATGGTGCGGCTGATCACCGGGCCGAATCATAAAAAGCTGATGGTGGCCTGCCTGTTGGGAGGCGGCACGTTTCTGATGCTGTGTGATCTGACGGCCAGGATGCTGCTGCGGCCTGTGGAGCTGCCCCTGGGCGTGGTGACCAGCCTGATCGGCGCTGTGGTTTTTGTCTTTATTTACGCGAACAGCCGGGAGGTGAAGCGATGAGCCTGCTTGAACTTTCGCATGTGACGGTACAGGTTACGGATCGTTCTCTTCGCAGAGCACAGAGAAAAACAATCCTGGAGGATCTGTCCTTTTCTGTGGAATCCGGCGACCTTTTGATGCTGGCCGGGCCCAACGGCGCCGGAAAATCTACCATCGTCAACACCATTGCCGGCGCCGTCCCCTACAGCGGCCGGATTCTTTTTGAAGGACAGGATGTTGCCGGCTTTTCTTCGGTGGAGCGCGCCAGACGGATCGGGATCCTCTCCCAGAGTCATTTTGTGAACTATTCCTTCACGGTTGGGGAAGTGGTGAGCATGGGCCGTTATGCCTATTCTCCGTCTGTCTTTTCTGCGAAAGCTCCGGATGAACAGGAGCAGATCGAAAAGGCGCTGGAGATGACCGGATTAACGCCGATTCGGGACAGGTCGGTTCTCAGCCTTTCCGGCGGCGAGCTGCAGCGGGTGTTTCTGGCGCAGCTCTTTGTGCAGGATCCGCAAGTGCTGATTTTGGATGAGCCGTCCAATCACCTGGATATCAGCTACCAGCAGCAGATCTTTGAATTGATTTTCCGATGGCTTCGGGCGGAAGATTCCAGGAAACCAAAAGCGGTTATGATGATCGTTCACGATTTATCCCTGGCCAGGGCATTCGGAGGAAAGGGCCTTTTGCTGGATCAGGGAAAAATCTGCGGATTTGGCAAGCCCGAGGATGTTTTCTCAGAAACAGCGCTGAACCAGGTTTACGGGACAGATGTGGCCGCCTATATGCGGAAGCTGATGGAGGGATGGAATTTATAAGCCTGGATGTTTTTCTCGGAAGAGAAAGATGGTAAAAATCTTGTTCTCGGAAGCGGCAGCTGAGTTTGTTTTGTTATCGGAAGCGACAATTGAGTTTTTTCTTTTTGAAAGAGGTGTCATATGTTTTATGAAAAAAACAGAGAACCCTATTTGGATCCGGAACTGTTTCGCAACCCCACCTGCGAATACCGGGGAACGCCTTTCTGGGCGTGGAACGGCGCCTTAGAAAAGGAAGAGCTTGCCAGGCAAATGGACATCTTCAAGGAGATGGGTTACGGCGGATTCCATATGCACGTGAGAACGGGACTTTCAACGCCCTATCTTTCCGATGAATATATGGATATGATCCGTTTTTGCATAGATGAAGCCCGAAAGCGAAACATGATGGCCTATCTGTACGATGAGGACCGCTGGCCTTCCGGCACCTGCGGAGGAGAGGTCACCAGACTTCATCCCGAATATGCCAGGCAAAGTCTGCTCTTTACCCCGGAGCCCTATCAGATGGACAGACCGCATCAAGCGCTCAGGCCCGAGGCCGGACGCGGCCAGGAAGTAATGAGACAGGATAACGGCTTTCTCCTGGCAGTTTACGACCTGTATCTAAATGAGGCAGGATTCCTGGTAAAAAGCATCTGCCATACCGGCTCTCATGCCGACAGCGAGGCAAGCGGCCAGATTGGCAGCGATGTCAGCGGGCACGCGGATAACCTGGTAAACTGCCAGGGAGGCTATGTCAGATGGTATGCTTATATCGAATCAGCCTCCGATGATCCATGGTTTAACAATCATCCCTATGTCGATACGCTGCGTCCTGCGGCTGTGCAGGCTTTTATTGACATGACGCATGAACGGTACCTGGAAGCAGTTGGTGATGAATTCGGCACGGGCACGAAGACAATCTTTACGGACGAGCCGCAGTTTACCCCGAAAGAACCTTTGGCTTTTTCTTCCCAGCAGAAGGATGTTTTCTTTCCCTGGACGGAAGGCCTGGACGATCTTTACAGAAAGGCTTACCAGGAAGAGCTCGTCCCGCTGATTCCCTATTTGTTCTTTGAACCGGCCCCTGAAAATGGCGTTCCGACCTATGCGCCGGTGAGATTGAAGCTGATGAATCTTTTGACGGATCGGTTTGTGGACAGCTATTGCAGACAGATCGGGGACTGGTGCATGGCGCACGGGCTGCTGCTTACGGGGCATGTGATGGGGGAACCGACGCTGGAATCACAGACCCAGGCGGTGGGGGATGCCATGCGCACCTACGAAGCGTTTGGAATACCGGGGATCGATATGCTCTGTAATTTTCATGAGTATACTACGGCGAAGCAAACGGCGTCCCGGGTGAGGCAGCTGGGCAAGGAGGGCATGCTCTCAGAGCTTTACGGCGTTACCGGCTGGGACAGCGATTTCAGGCTGTACAAGCTGCAGGGAGACTGGCAGGCCGCGCTCGGAGTGACGCTTCGGGTGCCTCATCTGGCCTGGATGAGCATGAAGGGCGAGGCTAAGCGCGATTACCCTGCCAGCATCAGTTTTCAGTCACCCTGGTATAAGAAATATCATCTGGTGGAGGACCATTTCGCCAGGCTTGCTGCCGTGATGACGCGGGGAAACGCAGTGGTAAGGCTGGGGGTGATTCATCCGATTGAAAGCTTCTGGCTGCTGTGGGGACCGACGGATAAAACCGGCGCCGCCAGAGCGCAGATGGAAAAGCAATTCGAAGATCTCTGCCAGACGCTGCTCTTCGGGACCATCGATTTTGACTATATTAATGAAGCTTCTCTGGAGGAAGAATTCTTGGAGGAAGCTTCTCTGGGCGAAGAATCCTTGAAAGAAAAATCTCGGGAGGATAAATTCGGAAAAGTTTCAGGATCCGGTCAGGAAACGGGAGAAGGGGAGGCTTTGAATGCCTGTGGTCCTGAAGGACAGCCGGATGGTTTTCGCGTTGGTCGGATGAAGTACGACGTTGTTTTGGTTCCGCCTGTTTTGACGTTGCGTTCCTCTACGGTGGAGAAGCTTGCAACCTTTAGGCAAGCCGGAGGCAGGATTCTGTGGCAGGGAGAATGCCCGAAGCTGGTGGACGGTGAACCCTTCGTGGCGGCTGCAGATGGGTCGGCTGCAGATGGGGCGGCAGCTGATCTGCAAGCCTTATATGCAGACTCCGAAAAAATCGGCACCGATCCGGAGTCCGTGCTGAATGCATTGGAGTCGATTCGTTTTCTTGAAATCCGAAAAGCGGATGGTCAGAAGGAGGACCAGCTGATTTACCAGCTGAGAAAAGATGGCGGCTGTTTCTGGCTTTTTGTCTGCCAGGGCAAGGATCCGGTATCGCCCGATGTAGATCAGGCGCGGGATTTGCACTTCTCCTTAAATGGCTCGTTTAAAGCGAAGCTGTGGAATACAGAAAACGGGCAGGTGGAAGACTTTTCCGTCTCCATCCAGGATGGAAAGACCGTTTTTTCGCAAGAATGGCATATGCACGATTCGCTGCTGCTCCAACTGATCCCGATGGATATGAGCAGAAAGCAGGAAAGCGCTTGTGAAAATGCGAAACAAAATGCCCGGAGCGAGTATGGCGCTGAGAAGAATAGCCACGGACAGAGCGTAGGAGAAGCCCGGAAACCAGAACGGTATTTTGCTCCTGTATCCGTCAAGCTGGAGGAGCCGAATATGCTGCTTCTGGACATGGCCGAATATGCGATGGAAGAAAGTGAACACAGGGGACGGTTCTCTGTGTTTGACACCGAGGAAGCGCATATAGAACCGTCCTCGGTGAGGCATTCCGAGGAAGAACACACAGAACCGTCCCCTGTGTTTTACTCCGAGGAAGAGGTGCTGCGGATTGATAATATCGTTCGAAGCCGTCTTGGGATTCCGCTGAGAAGAAAAGAGGTCGTCCAACCATATAAGCTGGCGGCGGAAAAGCGGGTATCGGGTGAGACCATAAAGGACGGCCGAATGATTTCCTGTTCAGGGGACAGGTATGAAAATAACCCCATGAAAGAAGCTGTACTGCATCTACGGTTCAGGATTGAAAGTGAAGTGACAGGCGCTTTCCATCTGGCGCTGGAGGATGCAGCACATACGAAGATCACGCTGAATGGAAAGCGGGTTGAGTCCGCACCGGATGGATGGTTCGTAGATCCTTGCATCGAAACCGTTCCTCTACCGAGGTTCATTGCCGGAGAGAATATTCTTGAATTGTTGGTAAAAGTCTCTGAGCGAACCAATCTGGAAGCTTGTTATCTGCTGGGAGACTTTGGTGTTCAGATTAGCGGAACCAAAAAGCGGCTGATCCGGCCGGTGCAAGAAATCGGTTTTGGAGATATGAGTCCTCAGGGCCTTCCATTCTATACAGGAAATCTGATTTATGAAATGCTGATCGAAACCGAGGATGATTTTACGATCCGGGTACCTGCTTACCGCGGCGCTTTGGTGGAAGTCTTATTAGATGACATCCCGGCGGGTGAGATTATCTATGCTCCCTATCAATTAAAGGTCTGCGCAAAGCCAGGCAAGCATAAGCTGGGACTGCGTCTATATGGTACCAGGCAAAATGGTTTTGGACAGGTTCATCATACTCAGGGCATATACTTTTATCAAAGTCCTAACTCATGGAGATCGGACGGAGATCTGTGGACATATGAGTATCAGTTGAAAAAGGCTGGTATTTTGCGATCCCCGGAACTGATGGGAGCGCGGTTTATATATCCGGATCATTCGATACGGCTTATTCCTGATCCGCGTAAAGACACTATCCGGATCCGAGAACACAGCTGAATCATATCCCGTTGATTGGGGGAAGATAGGCTTAAAGATACAAAAATCCCCCAACGATTGGGGGAAAGCAATTCAAAGAGCGCCAAAATCCCCCAAACGTTGGGAGGGTGCCTGCGGCACGGGAAAAATCCATAGTAGTTGAAAAAAAGGACGGTTCTCTGTGCTGACTAAAAGTCAGCACAGAGAACCGTCCCCTGTGTTTCCCTGTGTTTCCTGTGTTTCTTGTTATGCCTTGGATTCGGTGATAATTCTTGCGGCAGGAGCCTGGACGCCGGCGGCGCCGAGGGCTTCAACGATGCCCTGAATCAGGCCGAAGTAAACATCCCAGTAGTCAGCGGTTTCACACCAGGCGCGCACAGTGAATTCCATGGCTTCGTTGGTGCCGCCGGAAACCTGCGCAAAGGGAGCGGCCGGATCGGAAAGAACCTTTTCATTCGCTTCCATGACAGATTTCATAATATCCTGCACCTTTTGAGGAGATTCGGATTTTGCGGTGGTGAAAACCAGATCGACGCGGCGTTTGCCCTGCTTGGTGAAGTTGACAATATTGCCGTTCATAAGCGGGCCATTGGGAATGATAACGGTGCGGTTGTCAATGGTCAGCAGCTCCGTGTAGAACAGCGCGATTTTCTTGACAAAACCTTCTTCGCCGGTGGCGGAGACATAATCGTCTACGTTGAAGGGGCGGAAGATCAGCAGCATAATGCCGCCGGCCATATTGGACAAGGATCCCTGCAGGGCCAGGCCGACTGCCATACCTGCAGAAGCCAGCACGGCAATAATGGAGGCCATGGGAACACCCAGCACGGTGATAATGGAAATCACAAGGATCGCGTTCAGGACGAACTTGAAAGCATTGGTAAAGAAGCGGTGCACGGTAGGATCCAGCTCATCAAATTTTTTGATTTTGCTGAGTCCCTTGATCAGGTACTTGATGATGATTCTTCCGACAATAAATATGGCGAGTGCCAGCAGAATTTTGCCGCCGACATCAACACCGAGACTGGCCAGCTTGTTTAAAACATCCATAGACGATCCTCCTTTACATTTTTGGGTGATTTCCCCTTTATTTTTCAGTGTACGGACCTGGAAAGCAAGGGTATGTCTCAGGCGATCAAGACATCCTGTACATACCATAGCCTTGCAAAACCGACACTATAATAACAAAAAGTATAAACCATGAAGGCACCGAGCGCAAGAGGAATATTGCAAAAGCGCACGGTTTTTTCGGAGCATGCGGAGAAGGAAAAGAAGAGAAAGAAAGGGAAAAAAGATAAGTTAGAGGGCGAGGGATAGGTTAAGGGGCAAGGGATAGGTTAAGGGAAAAGGAAAGTGCAGAAGGCAATTACAAATTACATATAATCCTTCAGCCGGGCCAGAACCTCCCGGTGATCGGTGATCACCACATCTTTTTCTTTGGCTTCCTGTTTTTCTTCCTCGGTCACATGGTTCCAGGGCTTTTCAAGACGATTGTACCATAGTCCGTTCAGACCGGAGGCGACCGCTCCGCCGTAGTCGTAGCGGTAATTATCTCCGATAAACAGACACTCATTCCGTTCACAGCCGGCTTTTTTAACCACCAGATCAAAGAAACGGGGGTCAGGCTTGTCAAAAATGGTTTCATCGGAGGTGGTAACAAAATCCAGATAGCTGCCCAGTCCCAGATGATAAACCTTACGGTATTGCATGCGGGCGGTCATGTTGGTGCCGAGGCCGATCCGGATTCCCTGAGCCTTCAGCGCCTGCATCACCTCTTCGATATGGGGCTCCTGTTTCATGTGCTCCAGAATGTAGTTCCAATACACATCATACAGCTCCAACACATGGGGAAAGAGAGGGAGATTCAGGGTGTTGAGGGTATAGCTCAACCGAAGGGTCCGGCTATGAACGGCGGCAACATCCACTTTTTCCGGCTCCAGATCCAGAATGTCCTGAGGCATCCGGTCCCCGACAGCCCGATACGCCGTAGCGAACACGTCCCCGAAGGTCTTAGCCGGAATATCAAAACGACGGGAAGCCTCCTGGCACATGGTATCAAAAGCAGGAAGATTCACTGCATTAAAATCGTATAAAGTATCATCCAGATCGTAGATGACGCATTTGATCATAGTCTGGTCCGCCTTTTCTAAAGTATTGGAAGGTCTGTCGTTTTTTGGTAGTCCTTTTATTATAATGGAGAAAAGCCCCGACTGCAAGAGGCGGAAGAAGGAAAGAAAACGGAACGGAAAAAGAAAGAGATCAGAAAAGAAACCAAAGAACCAAAGAAAGAAGGATCCGTTTGCGTTTGAAGATTTCACAGCGAAGCAATTTCACACCGAAGCAATTTCCCACCGAAGCAATTTCACACCGAAGCAGCCGCATCAGCCGGAAATTCCGGATATAAAAAAGCTGCCGAAGAAGGAAATGCTTCTTCGGCAGCTGTTCTGATCAAGAATATTCGGTTGAATATATGCGAATATATGCGAATAAATGCCTTCGCGGCCTGGCCAGGACTTAGAACAGTCCCTGCGCTTCCATGGCGTTGGCAACCTTCAGGAAACCGGCAATGTTGGCACCGGCTACATAGTTGCCGGCCATGCCGAATTCTTTGGCGGTGTCGTTTACATTGTGGAAGATGTTAGCCATAATGCCCTGAAGTTTGGCATCGACCTCTTCGAAGGTCCAGGAAAGTCTTTCGCTGTTCTGGGTCATTTCCAGAGCGGAGGTGGCTACGCCGCCGGCGTTGGCAGCCTTGCCGGGGCAGAAGAGAATGCCGTTCTCCTGGAAGTACTTGGTAGCTTCGATGGTGGTAGGCATGTTAGCGCCTTCAGCGACGGCCTTGACACCGTTCTTAACCAGCATTTTGGCATCATCCAGATTAAGCTCGTTCTGAGTAGCGCAGGGAAGAGCCACATCACAGGGGATGGACCATACGCCGCCCTCGGAATGAGTGCCATCGTGATAAACGGCGCTGGGACGCTCGGCTGCATAAGCAGTCAGACGCTCGCGGCGGACTTCCTTGACGTCTTTCAGAAGGGCAACATCGATGCCTTCCGGATCGTAAATCCAGCCGGTGGAGTCGCAGCAGGTAACAGGCTTGCCGCCCAGCTGCCAGGTCTTCTGGATAGCGTAGGTGGCAACATTGCCGGCGCCGGAAACAACGACAGTCTTGCCGTCCAGACCGGAACCGTTGGCTTCCAGCATTTCCTTGGTCAGATACAGAAGACCATAGCCGGTAGCTTCGGTACGGGCCAGAGAACCGCCGTAGGAAAGACCCTTGCCGGTGAGCACGCCTTCGTAGCGGCCGGTCAGCTGTTTGTAGGTGCCATACATGTAACCGATTTCGCGGGCGCCGGTTCCGATGTCGCCGGCAGGCACATCGATGTCAGCACCGATATATTTGTAAAGCTCACTCATGAAAGCACGGCAGAAAGCGAAAACTTCGCGGTCAGATTTGCCCTTGGGATCGAAGTCAGCGCCGCCCTTGGCACCGCCGATGGGAAGTCCGGTCAGAGAGTTTTTGAAAATCTGCTCAAAGCCAAGGAACTTCAGGGTGCTCAGGTTAACGGTGGGGTGAAGTCTCAGACCTCCTTTGTAGGGGCCGATAGCATTGTTGAACTGGATGCGGTAACCGTTGTTGACGCGGGCGATGCCGTTGTCATCCACCCAGGTAACACGGAACTGAATCTGACGGTCGGGAGTAGTCAGACGCTCCAACAGTGCATTTCTGCGGTAAGCGGCTTCGTTTCTTTCGATAGCGGGAGACAGGGTCTCCAAGACCTCTTTGACGGCCTGAATAAACAGTGTCTGGTCAGGATACAAACTGACGACTCTATCCAGTACTTCTTGGGTATAGCTCATAGTAACCTCCTTAGATAATGGGAAAACCGGAACGTGTGAATCTGAAACAGGAAAGACACATGATCTTTAGTGGTTCAAGTCTGTGAAACTGCAAAGAGGTTCAAACCGGTTTCTAATAATTATACAACACATTCTAACAAACTCATTTTTGTTTCGCAAGATGGTTTTTGAAAAATTGCAGAAACGACCAAAACCTTCCGTCAATATGATCAATTTATGACGCATTTTGACGAAGAATATTCATGCAATGGAGACTTGAAGTTTATTCACAGGAATATTATAATGAAATATCATCAGCCCGGCGGGCTTTTAAAGCGGACCGGATCCGCATTTTCAAGGCTTTGTCCGGCAGCAATACGACATTATTTCGAAAAGGAGCTATTTTCATGGTCAAGGAAGCAAGAACCGATATTAAATGGTCAGAACTTGGATTTGGATATGTCGAAACCCCCTATCGTTATGTCTGCCGTTACAAGAACGGTGCATGGGAAGAGGGCGGCCTGGAGACAGAAGCAAAGATTACGCTTTCCGAGTGCGCATGTGTCTTTCAGTACAGCCAGAGTGTGTTTGAGGGTCTGAAGGCTTACAGAACGGAAGATGGAAAAATCGTCTGCTTCCGCCCCGACCTTAACGCAGAGCGTATGGCTATGTCCGCAGCCAGACTGGAAATGCCTCCCTTCCCGGTGGACAAATTTCTCGAAGCCGTCAAGATGGTTGTAAAAGCAAACGAGGAATTTGTTCCTCCCTACGGTTCAGGCGCAACCTTGTATCTTCGTCCTTTCATGATCGGCACCAATCCGGTTATCGGCGTGAAGCCGGCGGAAGAATTCGAGTTCCGTATTCTGGTAACCCCCGTTGGCCCCTACTTTAAGGGCGGCGCCAAACCGATTTATATTAAGGTTTCAGACTTTGACCGCGCGGCGCCTCATGGAACCGGCGGCATCAAGGCAGGACTGAACTACGCCATGAGCCTTCATCCCATTGTACAGGCGCATAAAGAAGGCTTTGCGGAGAATATGTACCTGGATCCGCAGACCCGCACCAAGGTGGAGGAAACCGGCGGCGCCAATATTATCTTCGTGACCAAGGACGGCAAGCTGGTGACGCCCAAGTCAGAGAGCATTCTTCCCTCCATTACCCGCCGCTCGATCTGCTATGTGGCGGAGCATTACCTGAATATGCCTGTGGAGCACAGGGAAGTGCTGTTCAGTGAAGTAGATGATTTCGCTGAGATGGGCCTTTGCGGCACCGCAGCTGTCATCTCTCCGGTAGGCCGCATCAACGACCATGGCCGCATTATCGATATTCCCAGCGGCATGGAGGAGATGGGTCCCTGGACCAAGAAGCTTTACGATACACTGACCGGCATCCAGATGGGCCGTGTCGAGGCGCCGGAAGGATGGATTGTCTGTATCGACGAATAATTCGTTCTTACCTTTGGCCGGCTGCAAGAAGGATTTCTGCAGCCGGCTATTTGTATGTCAGGAAGTCGTTTGGCCCAAAGATGGGGCGGATGAACGCGGTGGATGATAGCTTGGAGGCTTAAGATGGCAGAACTGAGTATTTCTGAACTGATGCAGCGACAGGCAGCGCTGTATGAAAAGCATCGTCAGGATTGGGATCCCAGAGATCCGGAGCATGGAAAAGATTCGCTGTTGTGGATGGTGGACGAGCTTGGCGAGGTCATTGCCATCATCAAGAAAAAAGGCCCTGACGCCATCATGGAGGATGCGCATGTCAGAGCCCACTATGTGGAAGAGTGCAGCGATGTGTTTATGTATTTTCTGGATATGCTGCAGTGCTACGGGATCGGCGCCGAGGAGTTCACGACAGCCTTCGATAAAAAGTGGCACCGGAATATGAACCGTACCTGGGAAGAGAACAACGCCATGTACGAAGACTAATGGCGTTTTTTCTGCTCTTCCAAAATAGCGTCGATGTCCGCATTTTTGCCGTACCGCATGGGAATGGCTGCGGTCCGGTTAAAGAAACTGATCAGCGGCCCCATAAAGAATGCGGCAACCAGGGTGCCCACGCCAATGACGCCGCCCAAAAGCCCGCCGATAATGACGCAGATCAGGTCCGTGGCAATTCGGATATACTTAAAGGGAACCGGCGCGTGGCTGCCAAAGCGGATCAGCTTTCTCTCGTCTAGCGTGATAGCGACTGCATCGTAGGTGGAAACGCCCATATCGGCTGTAAAGTACATGGCAGCGGAAAAGCACATAATGACAATGCCCACAATCAGGCTGACGGCGCGAAGCCAGATGGACGTCTCGGCCGATGGCCCCAGCAGGCGGATCAGGCAGTTTTCGGAAAACTCAGCCATGTAGCCCACCAAAAACAGGTTGATCAAGGTGCCCAGACCGATTTTTTTCCGATTAATAAAGAAAATGGCAATCAGAAGGACGGCGTTCAGAATTACATAATAGGTGCCGTAATCCAGCGGAAACAGGGACCAGGTTCCATGGGCAAAGACCTGAAAAGGATCCAGACCCATGCCGGAGTAGCTGAAGAGCCCCACGCTGAGTCCGCAGATGGATACGCCGAGGATCGTCATTAAGATACGTCTTGTAAGTTCATTCATATGAATTCCTCATTGGAAGGGCAATTTGCCCGGTGCAGGATTTGTGCAAACGGACATAGTATAGCAAGAAGTTGGCCGCTTCGCAAGCATTTCCAAAAAAGACTATTGTATTTTTGAAGAAGATTGTTTATCATAGATAAGATGTTGTTCAGTTTTACATGTTCCGGGTTTGACAAGACTCAGTAAGAATCCCTCCTTTTGTAATGGGTGAGAGTAAGGCTGAAGGGAACAGTAAAAGAATTATTATATGTAAGGGGTATTGCTGCCATGAGCAAAACAAACACTGCAAAACCGAAACGCCGTCTGGCTGATCGCAGGGACGGAAGATATGTGAAAGCGCCGGGACTTCAGACAGTCATGGGATATTTGTTCCCCAAACGCACCGATTGCGAAGTTTACCTGCATGATACGCTGGATGCGACGGAGCTTATGGCTTATCTTGAAAAAAAGAATGCGGCCCACCCGGATTACAAGACCACGGTGTTCCATGCAGCCATTGTGGCCATGGCCCGCATGGTTAAGGAACGGCCGCTGATGAACCGGTTTATCCAGGGATACCGGATGTACGAGCGGGATGAGATTTCCATCAGCTTTGTGGTCAAACGCCGCTTCGCTGACGGCGCCGAAGAGTCTCTGATGGTGCTGGTGCCGAAAGACGAAGACACCCTGGATACCATCAGCCGCAAGATTGTTGGCGATGTGAAGGAAACGCGCAAGAGCGAACACGCCACCGGGGGCATTGATGAGCTGCTGGATATCTTTGCCAGCATGCCCAGACTGCTTCTGATGGTGCTGATCCGTATTATCCGCTGGCTGGATTTCTGGGGCATCAATCCCAAATTCCTGACAGAGGGCGATACCAACTATACCACGATTCTGGCCAGCAATCTGGGAAGCATCGGCGCGCCCTCCGTTTATCATCATCTGAACAACTATGGCACCAACTCCATTATGGTTACCATCGGAACCCTGCACAAGGAAGAGATGACCATGCCGGACGGCCACAAAGAAATCCGGGATGTGATCGATATCGGCGCGACCCTGGATGAGAGAATTGCCGATGGATTCTATTTCGCAAGAAGCCTTAGGTTGATGAAGCACATCTTCGCAAATCCTGAAATGCTGGATCAGCCTCTGGGCGAAACCTCCGGGTTCGACTATTAAGATCCATGAGAGTCAGGTTCGCTTCATGGGAGCGGAGCTGATGGCTGATTAAAACAGCATTCGTAAAATGATCTTAACTTTTCAGCCTTAGCTGATCAAACGAATACGACAAAAATCCCCACAGATTGTCCAGGTCTGTGGGGATCTTTGCGTGTTTAGAGGAAACGAAATAAACGAATGAAAGGGAGTTAGTTATAGCTAACTTTCAAGAGTATAATACCATAGCTAAGGGATCTTGTCAACAGATATTTCAGAATATTTTTATATAATCAGGATCGCCGCGCTTTAACGATTCAGAACCCATATTTTTCAAATTGACAATACATCAATGTGTAGTATCATATATTCTATGGTGAATGGCTCATGCTTATGCGCTTTTGACCTGTTCATTCTGAAATCCATCATTTTAATAATTGCGGAAAAGGATACTCGCCATGTTATATATCATGCGGCACGGCCGGACTGACTGGAACGATTCGAAAAAACTGCAGGGGCAAACGGATATCCCCCTGAACGAAGAGGGGAGGAAAATGGCAAGGGAAGCAGCGGCAGAATATCAGCATGTCCATTTTGATATCTGCTATTGTTCGCCTCTTATTCGGGCCAGAGAAACAGCTGAAATCCTTCTGAAGGACCGGGATGTTCCGATTGTTCTGGATGATCGTCTGAAAGAAATGAATTTCGGCATTTACGAGGGCATCGAAAACAGTTTTTCGATTCCTGACTGTCCGATAAATGTGTTCTTCTGGCATCCGGAGCAGTATACAAAGCCCGTGGAGGGCGCTGAAAGCATGGAGCAGCTTTTTGCCCGGACCGGAGAGTTTCTGAATGAATTGGTATACCCGAAGCTGGAGGATGGAAAAGATATTCTGATCGTCGGCCACGGCGCCATGAATTGCAGCATCGTCTGTCAGGTGCTGGATCTGCCGCTTTCCGAATTCTGGTCAAAAGGAATTCCCAACTGTAAGCTGATGCAGCTGAAATAAAAAACAGTCCCTCAGATCTGAGGGACTGTCTGTTTAAATGGATGGTTTATGTGGATAAAGGAACTGTTCGGGACCGGCCTGCATGGGCGCCTTTTTCCCTTGGAATAATTGAATATAGAAGGAAATAAGTGCTCATTTGGGATCCTGATCCGTTACGCTTATTGTTCGAAATATGTGTTTACAAAAGAGGCGAGGGCGCCTGCCAGAGCTTTCAGATCCCAGTTGGTGGTGTTAATGGTCAGGTGATAGCCCTGGGGGTCACCCCAGGATGAGCCGGAGAGGATCGCGCGAGTCTGGGCACGGGCCTTGTCCACCTGTTTGATCTTGCGGCGCATCTCTTTTTCGGTGAGATTTTCACCCTCGGAAGCCCGCTCAAAGCAGCGCTTCACCTTCGCATCCATATCGGCGCATACAAAGATGCGCAGGGGATCATACTTTTCCAGCAGAACATCGGCATTACGTCCGATAATCACGCAATTTTTTCCTTTGGCGGCAATTTCATCCAAAACAGCCTTCTGATCCTGCAAAAGATCCACGCGGCCGGGATCGGTGTAGATCGGCGCAATGAAGCTGGCGTTAAAGGTGATGGGATAATTCTGCCATCCATGCTGTTCCAGGGCTTTTTCAATATAGCCCTTGTCCAGACCGGATTTTTCCGCAATGGCAGAAATGATCTCGCTGTCATAATAATCGTAGCCAAGAAGGTCGGCCAGGCGTTTTCCCAGTTCGCGGCCGCCGCTGCCAAATTCACGGCTGATCGTGATTAAATTCATATGTGAACCTCCCTATTTAGAAAATCGTCGAGGCTCAAAGGTGAACCTCTCAGGCTGCGGGTCAGGGCATGACCCCGAAATCAGTTATCTCTACTTACAGAATATTCCGAAAAATAGACAAAGTCAAGCCTAAAAATTATGCAGATTTTATGCTGATTTCCGGTTTTGCATAGACAAGCCAAAAAAACGGCTCTATAATAGGAATACTTTTCAAGACATAGAAACGAGGTAAGGTCATGGCGGAAACAATGCCAAATCAGCCTGCAAATCCCGGAAACCATTCCGGGGACAATCCGGAAAACCATTCAACTGCGCTGCGGTTTCTGAGCCATATGGCTCAGGACCTGGCAGAGCACGGAAGTTCCGGAAAATCGGATTTTAATCAGCTTTTCGGGCACATGAAAGCGGTGCTGCAGAAAAGAATCGACGAAGCCCCCAGCCTGGAAGCCACCATCTTTACAGCCGATCTGGCATCAGCGCTGTCAGATCTCGAGAAAGATATCCGGCAGATCTGCGCCAGCCGCAATCCCGCAGCCGAAGAAGACCTCCCCAACCCGGAAACGAAGACAGTTCTCTCAAACGCTGTCCACCATTATCAAACCTTTATAGAAACCTATAACAGCCTCAAAATAGCCGATCCCGAATTTTTCACCCTCCCAGAAGGAAAAGCATTAGAGGACTTCGCCAAAAAGGCCTGCAGCGGCGTCCCCCCTGTTTACTGAATGTGACTCCGTAAAAATTTCCTCAGCACCTCATCCGCCACATCCGCCTGCCCCTTTGGCAGCAGAAAAGCCCGGGCGGGGCTGATATACAGATACACACAGTCTTTTCGGTAAAAGGCCTTCCAGGTATCCTTCCAGGACACTTCCAGATCGGGCTCTTTTATCTGATGATTGACGGCCCGGATGCCTTTATCCTGGAGAATCACCGTATATACCTTTCTGGCAGGAGAGAGATGGTTTTTAATGGCCAGCATATTGACCTGGCTCAGGAAGGAACCGATGTAAATCAGCGGCAGCCCCAGGCCGATGGCCAGCAGCACGGCAGCAATCATTCCGGACTGTTCCTTCTTCAGCAGCAGACAGACCAAAGCAAAACCGATCATAAGCACAGCGAAAACCACCGGCCTGATCCAGCGCTTTTTTACCCAAAAGGAATCGAACAGCGCAAAATTACGAAAAGTTTTTTCATTTAAGAGAACCGGGATCGTGATAACACGGTCCCGGTTTTTCATTTCAGCGCTTTCTTTCATGGTTTACAACGCTCCAAACAGCTTAGGCAGCCACAGGCTAATGGCCGGAATGAAGGATATCAGCAGAAGCGCGATGATCATGCACAGGTAGAAGGGAAGCGTGGCCTTGACGACCTTCTCCATGGGCCGTTTGGCAACAGCGGAACCGATGAAAAGCACGGCGCCTACCGGCGGGGTCAGAAGGCCGATGCCGCAGTTCAGGATCATCATGATGCCGAACTGGATGGGATGAAGGCCTACGCTCTGGGCTACCGGCAGCAGAATGGGGGTAGCGATCAGAATAATCGGCGCCATATCCATGATCATGCCCAGTATCAGCAGAATCACGTTCAACAGGATAATAACCACTATGGGGTTGGAGGAGATGCCGGTAATCAGATTAGCGGCTTTGGTGGGCACATGCAGCAAGGTCAGGCAGGTGCCAAAGGCGGAGCTCATGGCGATCAGGATCAGCACGATGGATAAGGTGTCGATGCAGTTTTCCAGGCTTTTCCAAACGCCCTTCCAGTCAAGGCCCTTGTAGACAAAGACAGAAACCAGCAGAGAGTAGACAACAGCGATCGCGGCCGATTCCGTCGCGGTAAAATAGCCGCCAACCACGCCGAAAACAACGATCAGTACGGCTAAAAGCGCCCAGATGGATTTCCCCAGCTGCTGAATAAAGCGTTTAATGGAGAATTTTTCTCCTTTGGGATATCCATGTTTGACAGAAAGAATGTAAGAGCCAACCATCAGGGCGATGGCCAGCAGCGCACCGGGAAGATAACCCGCCATAAACAGGGCGCCGACGCTTACGCCGCCTGCCGTTGTGGCGTAAATGACCATATTGTGGCTGGGAGGCACCAAAAGGCCCTCGCAGGAAGAGGTGATGGTAACAGCGGTAGAGAAATCCGCATCATAGCCTTCGTCCACCATCATGGGAATCAGGATGGAGCCCAGGGAAGCGGTATCGGCAGAAGCGGAACCGGAAATGCCGCCAAAGAAGTAGGAGGCAACGATGTTTACCTGGGCAAGGCCGCCCCGCATCCATCCGACCAGCGAGTTAGCCAGAGCGATCAGCTTGTCGGAAATGCCGCCGGAGCCCATCAGGACGCCCATGGTAATAAAGAAGGGCACAGCCATAAGGCTGAAGGACCAGACGCCCTTTACCATCAGCTGAGGCAAAGAGACCAGGCTTTGTCCCATGGAAAGCAGGCAAAGAAGGGTGGAAATGCCTACGGCATAGGCGATGGGGAACCTTAAGAGAATCATTACAAAGAAGCTGCCAAGCAGTATTAATGTGGATAAGGTTTCGGGATCCATGCTTACTTAGCCTCCTTTTCTTCGTCTTTTATGAAAAATGCTTCGATGCGCTGGAAAACCTGTTCCAGCTCAAAAATGGCCATGCCCAGTCCCGCGACGGGAATCGACAGATATTGCCAGAATTTGCTGAGGTTGGGCATGGAAGCGTAGCGGCCCATGGTTCCAAGGGGAGAGAAGCAAAGCTTGAAACCATAAACAGCCAGGACGACGCCCAGGATGAAAACCCCGATATCGGCCACCAGATCGGAGACCATTAAGGTCTTTTTGGAAAGGAACTGGTCGAAGGCGGTCATGCGGATATGGGAGCGTTTGCGGATGGCCAGGGTAGCGGAGAGCACGGCCATATAGACCATCAGGGTCAGGACGACTTCCTCGCTCCAATGGGGGTCTGTAATAAAGGGAATATAACGGCCGGCCACAGCCCAGGCCGTGATGGCGGTATCG
The DNA here is from genome assembly GCA_017634575.1 of Bacillota bacterium. Classification (GTDB taxonomy): domain Bacteria; phylum Bacillota; class Clostridia; order Lachnospirales; family Bianqueaceae; genus RUG760. Next base: position 1,698 of record JAGBND010000069.1, on the reverse strand, counting down.
CCAATCAGCAGGATTTTGCAAAGGAAGAGAAGGATCTTGTAGGTCACGTCATACAAGGGCTTCAGCTTCTCCAGTTTTTGAAAAATAACAGGCATGTTGTATCCTTTCTTTGAAAGTTTCTTCGAAAGACTGCGGACTATTCTATAATGCGCAACGGTTTGGAAACGGATGAGAGGCTGCTTACTTCATGTCCAGAATCTGCTGGTACAGTTCAGGCTGCTTGGAAGCAATGCTCTGGATGGTAGGCTGGCAGGCCTCGATCCAGGGAGTTTTGTCTTCCACTTCCACAATCGTCACACCCTGTTCTTCAAGCGTCTTATATGTCTGGGCTTCGATTTCAGCTACCTTTCCCTTGCACACTTCGGATGCATAGGCTGCAGCCTCCATGACCCATTCTCTTTCCTGCTCCGTCAGTCCTTCCCAGGAAACATCAGACATGACAATCTGCATGGCGCCCAGGGTATGGCCGTCCAGCATCAGATAGGGCGCGACCTCAGGAAAAGCGTTGGACAGATAGTTGGGAGCGGGCTGTTCAGCGCCATCCACCACGCCGGTAGAAAGGGCGCTGTAGAGTTCGGTGAAGGCAACGGTGGTGGCGGATGCGCCGAGATCGCCAACCATGCCTGTCATAATAGGATCAGAAGAAACGCGAAGCTTTTTGTTTTTCAGATCTTCGATGCCGGATACTTTATCTTTAAAGAAGAAATGCCGGAAACCTTCCTCGCCGTAGCAAAGGCCGCGGATGGGCAGGCCGTTGTTATGGGGTTCCAGCAGGAATTCCTGGGCCAGATCGCTGGACGCAAAATTCCAGAAATGTTCCTCGCCGGTAAAGGTATAGGGAATGCCAAGCAAAGATGCTTTCTCGCAGCCATACTGGGTCAGGGCAAAGGCAGAAATACGGGTAATGTCGCAGACATTGCCGCCGCCCAGCAGATTGTCCAGAATCTGATCTTCGGAACCGAGCACGCCGCCGGCCTGTACATCGATAATCAGCTGGCCGCCGGAGAGTTCTTCGGCTTTTTCCTTGAATGCTTTGGCCATTTCGCCGCAGATGGTCCCGTCAAGGGGATTCACTTCGGCATAGGTCAGGGTCTTGGGGCCCTGTCGCATGGAGGTAGTCAGGCTTAGTCCGGTGAGTGCCAGAAGGCCGACTATCAGAAGGACGCCGAGGACAGTAAAAACATGTTTTTTCATGGACACCTCCATAGATAATGCGGTGTTCTGAGTGGACAGAACACCGCTGTTTCTGCATTTATTTATCATATAAGTTTCTGATGAATTTTGCAAGAGATTTTGTGGAATCTTTACAAATTGGGCTTAAAAATATCCTTTATCAATGGAAAAGATGCATATCCGCCTGATTTGGCGCAGGAATTCAGACAAGATTCATATTGATTTTCTGTGAAATTATGGTAAAATAATAGTTTAATAACGCTTTAAAGCGATAAAGTGCGCGGAGAAATAGTTATGCATCAAGAGTTTTTAATGGGAAATGAAGCCATTGCCATGGGGGCCATTGCGGCAGGCGTCAACCTGGTCTGCGGATATCCGGGTACACCGTCGACGGAGGTTCTGGAAACCGCAGCAAAACATCGGCCGGCCTCTTGTTATATAGAATGGTCTGTTAACGAAAAGGTGGCCATGGAAATGGCCGGCGGCGCTGCCTACGCCGGCGCCAGAGCCCTGGTTACCATGAAG
>JAGBND010000068.1 GCA_017634575.1 Bacillota bacterium | reverse complement strand
GGAAGGAAGCCTTCTTGGGCAGAGATCAATAAAGAGGGAAAAAGCTTTTTAAAGCTTCCCATGTTCAAGCAGCTGGCTAAATCGCCGGAACGCATGCAAAGCTATCTAAAAAATCAAAATTATACGGACCTGGTTCAGAAAATGAACGCGCCTTTCATGGAGGGATCCGTTGAAAAGAAAAGAGAAGTTTTGGAAAAGCTGAAGATGTTCAGCCAGAACCGGCAGCTGATGGACGGACCGGAGGGCCGTTCTGATAAGTGGAAAAATCTGCTTAGCAGCATGCAGGAGATCGATACCAGCAAACCGGAGACCTATGACCGGCAGCTGGAAAAGGTGTTTGGTCATACCGAAGCCTATATGAAGGGCAAGAAAACCAAGAGCTCTGATGCCGGAATAGACAGACGCTTTGAGCAATGTCTGGATATTCTTGGGATTGTGGCCGAAACCAGTGACTTCGCCCGGGACCGCGCGAATATCCTGGTAGATCGAACCAATCATGTCCGCACCCGCTGGCTGCGCAGCCAGCCGACGGTATCCATTGAAGTCGGAAGCAGGGATGCCGTGAAGCAGATTGATTCCCAGCACGCCCAGCTGATGAAAGCCAAAAAAGACCCGGTTGCGCTGGAAGATATCAAAGGCGATGCTGCATACGATGCCTATACCCTCGTAGGCGAGGTTGAACAAATCTCTGAAAGCCGCAAAGCCTCCCGCAACCTGAGTATGGTTTCAAACATTTAACAAACCCACATGAATCTACCCGACAAATGGCGCAGGGTTTGGAAACCGGGCAAACACAGGGGACAGTCCCCTGTGTTTGCTCTTTTTTTCCTGTAAGCGGACGACACATTGTTAAAAGGAGTTGACCATGTCTAAAGAATTGTTTAAGCCCGGCAATATGCTTTATCCGGTGCCTGCAGCGCTGGTAAGCGTAGGAAAATATGAAAAAGAAGGCGATGAAAAAGACTGCAACATGCTGACCATCGCCTGGACGGGCACTGTTTGCTCGGATCCCGCGATGCTGTATATCTCCGTAAGACCTTCCCGTTTTTCTTATCATATTTTAAAGGAAACAGGAGAGTTTGTACTGAATCTGACAAATCGAAAGATCGCCGCTGTGACGGATATGCTGGGCGTCAAATCCGGCAAGGATCATAATAAGTTTGCTCTCTCCGGCCTGACGCCTGAAAAAGCACATGTAGTAAAAGCCCCTCTCGTTAAAGAGGCGCCGGTCAATATCGAGTGCAAGGTGAAGGATATAATTCCCCTTGGTTCCCATGACATGTTCCTGGCAGAAGTGGTGTCCGTAAGCGTGGATAAGGACCTTTTGGATGAAAAGGGCAGGCTCGCTTTGGAAAAAGCAGACCTGATCGCTTACAGCCACGGCCAGTACTTCGCTTTGGGTGACCTGCTGGGAAGCTTCGGCTGGTCGGTCAGAAAGAAATGAACACAGGGTGAACACAGGGGACGGTTCTGTGTGTTAGCTTGCTAACACACAGAACCGTCCCCTGTGTTCACCTGTGTTCCCTGTGTTTATCTTAATTGACTGTCAGATGGCTCAGAATATACTGAACCGTTTCATTTTCCAGAAAGCCTCGAAGCTGAGCTTCGTCGTCTGCCTGATAGGTGTCCGCGCGGCGCAGATCAAATCTGACGATGACGCTGACAGTATCGGTGTAGGGTCCCATGTCGATGGTTCCGTTTATCGCCCAGGTGCTGAACTCAAGATAACCCTTCAGATCGCCAAAGGAGGCAGCCTCTTCACTGCTTCCGCCGGATATGCGCGTTTGCAGGGATTCTGTATTCAGTTGAGCAAGAAAGATTTCCAGAGAGATATTTTCAGCTTCATTGATAAAACGAACTTTCGGATTTTCTTCCGTGCCATATTCCTTGTATTCTAGACCTTCAAGCGCAGGGTACTCGATGGTTAAGGTTTTCTCAGGATCCGTCGTGACCAGCTGCAGCGTAGATGTTTCTACGGCAGGGGTCTCGGGTTCAGGCTCCGGTTCGGATTCCGGCTGGGATTCAGGTTCAGCTGCTGTCTCCTGGCTGTTTTCGGTATCTGTTTCCCCGGTGTTTTCGGTCCCGCTTTGCTCGGAAGTTTCTTTTGAATCAGAGCTTTGCGAAGCAGATCCGGCAGTTCCCTGGGCGAACTTGTCCCCGGCAGGAGCAGAGGGCAATGGATCTGCGGCCTTTGTGCAGCCGGCAAGCATCAGCAAAGAGAGGATGAGGCATAGTGCACATATTTTTCTCATGACAAGATTTCTCCTTTATTGGTTGTAGAATGGGTTCATAGGCAAGCTGTCTGAAACTTGAGCCTCTTTACTGAATATCATACTTTGTTTTTACAAAAAAAGAAATCCCACATAAGTGGGACAATCAGATACAGGCAGCTTTCTAAAACCAACCAAACTAAATGTATAGATGCAGAATTCTGCCGTTCTCTGAAATGGAATAGCTGATGGAACTGGCGCCGGTGATATAAAAGATATTTTGATTTACGATCAGGTCTTCCACGGCCAGGCCGCAGTCTTCGCTGGAGGCATATTTCAAAATCAGTTCCGAAGGATTAACATCCAGGGGCGTTTCGTTCAGCTGATATTCCAGCAGAGATACCGCCTGTTCATAATCATAGGAGGATGCATACAATCCATTGACGATATAATAATCGTAAACGGTCGCTGTACAGAGAGGAACCTCGTGGGAAGTGTCCAGCTCGTGGGTTTCCAGCAGCTCGTCGGTGGTAATTCCAAAGTAATCATGCCGAAGGGTTTCCGTTCCGTCATCCGAAGAGGGATCATCCCAGGTAAGATCGACATAGTAGAATTCACCATCCAGCTTGACGCAGTTCCAGCTGTGGGATATGTTTTGAAGGGGATCGAAGCCCATGACATACAGGCATTCCACGCCTCTTTTTTTCAGGAGCAGCTGGTAGGCGCTGGTGTACCCCGCGCACACGGCCTTGTGGGAAACCAGGCATCCGTAGGCCTTCCCTGATTCTGACTCGCTGGGCTGGAGCTCAGGATTGTCATAAAAGGCGATGTCGTAGGTCGTTGTGTTGATCAGATAGTCATGAAAATAGAGGGCAGCCTCAAAGTCGGACATCCCGGAGGCCTCGGAAAGCAGCTGAGCGCAAACCTCGTTCAGGACCGCCGCTTTTTGCCTGGCTTCCTCCGGACTCATCAGGGTATCGGCTGTCAGGGTCAGGGTTGATCCGCCGGGTCCCGTCCACTGCTCCCAGCTATAGCCTCCCGTGAGCCAGAACAGTTCAGGATTATCCAGACGCAGCGCATCATATGCTGTCGAAACAAGCTCAGGATCGGTATCGGAAAAAACGAGGGTTGTTTCAAATTCGGAGAGCTTGGAAACCATGTAACGGTAAATTTTCTGTTCAGCTTCCCCCAGCCGGGAGGCATAGTAACCCAACTCTGTTTCAGAGGACTCGGATTCCTGAGTGGAAATATCCGGATTGTACAGGGCTGAAGCGTCCGAATAGGTTTCATCTGCGGCTGATGCACGCTGTGACGATTCCGAAGCTGTCTGGCCGGCGTAAGACGGCGGAGGAGGAGAGGATGCTTCTTTTGAAAGAACAGAGGCCTCGCTCTCGGCCATCACGGAGGATGAAGCGCTCTTCTGTGATATCGCAGAGCCGGGTGAAGCCAGCATCCGGCTGAAAACAGGATACAAGACCATCAGAAGCGCCAGAAGAAAAACGGTGGATACAGAAATCCAGAACCAGGTTCTTCTGGCTTTTTTTCTTTTTCTTCTGCGGATTCTTTCTTCGGCATAATGCATGGGCTGCGGGTCGAATTCAGTCCCGCAATAGGGGCAAATCAAAGCATTGTCATGCAGCGCCCTTCCGCAGTTTGGACAATTCAATCAGCCCGCCCCCTTTCCTTGATCGTAATTGGCAATATCGTGACGGGTGATCCCTTAAGCGCGGTGCGCATATGGTAAATCGCATCACCTGTCAGGTAAAAACCTTAACACACTCTTTCATCCATGTCAATGACTATGATATAATATTAGAACATCGGAGTTTTGCCGGCAGCGAAACTCGGCCTATTATTTTTTGAAAGAAGAATTCCATGAATAAAAAACAGGAAGAAATGCTGGAAATCAGAGATGAACAGGGAAAAGCGACAGGTATTATCAAACCCCGCTCAAAGGTTCACGAAGACGGCGATTTGCATGGATGCAGCCATGTATGGGTCGTCCGGATGATTCCGGTGGAATCCGAAGATCAGAAAGAGCGTTTTAAGATCCAGGTTCTGGTACAGCGCCGCAGTTTCAAGAAGGATTCCTATCCGGGGCTGCTGGATATTTCTGCCGCAGGGCACCTCGATCCGGGGGAGACCTACGAGAATGGCGCTTATCGTGAACTGGAAGAAGAGCTGGGCGTAAAAAAAGAAGATATCGCAGGAAACAGGCTGAGATATCTGTTTATGTTCCGGAATCATTATATCACCGAGTTCTACAACAAGCCCTTCAATGATAATGAAATCGATGCGGTTTACCTGGCAGAGGTCGACCAGCCGGAAAGCTTTTTTCAGATACAAAAAGAGGAAATCGAGGAAGTGATCTGGATGGATGCGGATAAGGTTCTGGAAGAAAAGCGAAAGAATAATCCGGAATACTGCGTGCCGCTCTGGGAGTTTGAACAGCTTTACCCCCATCTTCAGGCGCATGTGCGCTTCGCCAACGAGGGCATCGAATGGACCTGGAAGGAGCATCTGTCCAGAGCTTATAAAAACTGGAAGCCGAAGAAATAAGCACCGGCTCCCCATGCAGCCATTCCAGATGGTCCGTATAATAAAAAAGGGGCTGTCTCTTATTTTGAGACAGCCTCGTTGCTTTATTGTCCGGTGTAATCCTGGTCGCCGGAGAAGTCTTGCCAGCCGGACTGGGCCTGCTGGGAAGAGGAGAGCGGTGCTTCAGATGGCGCAGCCGGATCAGGCTGCATTGCCGCGGCAGACGGAGTCTGACCTGCAATCTGGGGGTTTTTAATCGTCAGGGTTTGAAGGGTCAAATCAGCGCTTACTTCAAAATCGGTATTGCCGCGGCGGATTTGATCCCAGCTGATGAACAGTCCGATTGCCGTGAAAATCAGAGGCAGGGCAATATCACCCACTATATCCCCGACGGTCATGACTTCAAAGTAGAGCGACAGGTATTCGCCGATACCCAGCCACATGCTGTATTCCTTGACGATGCTCAGATAGCCGACCACAAGCTCCGTGAAAAAGACCATCAGGACTGAAAAAACGATGACCACCGGCAGGACAACCTTTTTATCCATCCTGCCTCCAAAAAGCTTATAGCCATAATATGAGCCAAGGGGGATCAAGGCATAAAGCCAGGCGGAAATTCTTGACAGGAGAAACATCAGCAGAATGGTAGGGATGGAGCCAACCAACGCCCCAAGAAGCGCGCCAAGAATTCCAAGGGCATAATTTCCGTTTCGGTTGTTGCTCTCGGCAGAGGCGATTTGAGAATAAGCCTGGTTTTGCAAACAGGAGGAATGAACAGGAACATAACCGTTGATATAAGCCAGCGCATTGCAGCCCGGCTGTTTGCAGATCGGGCAGACCTGAGGAATTCCTATGCCGTTCGCCTGAAAGCTCTGGGACAGATAGGAGAGGCCTGCATACAGTCTGCTCCAAAGGTCTGACTGGGCGCCGGCGCAGGTAAAGCTGATGCGGCTGCGGTCGCTTCCCATATAGCTCAGCGCGCCATAAGGCTTGAGCGACTTTCTGAGCTCTTTAAAAACCGGATTCGGCATGCGTCCTTCCACAACAAAATATGCCGCGCAGGAACGGACCTGCTGACTGATAACCGTGGGACGCAGGGTAAAAGGATATCCGGCAATCTCTCCGAAAGCCATTTCCCCGACCACCGTCATGCGCTGATTTCTCGCTGTCTGAAGAAATTCTTCCAATAACATAGCAAACACCTGATTTCTTTAGATTTTTGACAACTCATAAGGCATAGAGCTACTTAAGCATTTTATCAAACGACGAACATATTTATTATACAAGAAGAGCTATGGAAAAGCAAGAAAACGAGTGAATAAACAAAATAGAGAATCAGAAGATGCCAAATCACGAAAATCTTCCCGAAAAGGATGGACTTTTTTCAGAAAATATGGCAAAATATTTCCGTTACTGGAAACGTACAGATCATGTCTTCCGAACCCCCACCGGGATCCGGATGCTGAACGAGATGTACGCCCTGGAGCAGTGAAATCAGCAGGAGGAATGGAAGCTATGAATCAGTATGACGAGAACGATTATAAAATCTTTGAGCTGTTCAGAAACAACTGGGCCCTGGTGACGGCCGGCGACATGCAGCATTTCAATTCCTGCACCGTCAGCTGGGGAAGCATGGGCACCCTGTGGACCAGACCCGGAGGGGGCGGATCCGTCATCACCGTCTATATTCATCCAGGGCGCTATACCCATGGATTTATGCTGAACAGCGATACCTTCACCGTCAGCTTCTTCCCCAAGGAATGCAGGAAAGCCCTGAGCTATATCGGTTCCCACAGTGGACGGGATGAAGACAAGGCGGCCGCAGCCCATCTGACACCGGTGCCCATGGAAAACAGCGTAACTTATCAGGAAGCAAGCCAGACATTCCTGTGCCGGAAAGTCTATCAGCACCAGTTTGCCAAGAAAGATATTGCCCCGGATGTGCAGGAATACTATCGGGAGCATCCCGGCGTCTATCCCGTGGACGAGAAGGGCGAATGGCAGCCCCACTGGGTATTTGTCGGAGAGATAATCGGAGAAATCTCGAAAGAATAATTCATCTGTTCGAAAGGAAGGTTTTAACCCCTCATGATAAAAAGAGTAGAATTCAGTGAATTGCTGCCGGTCCATACGACACTGCAGCAGGAGGTTCTGAACGGAGAAACCGTGATCAGAGTGACGAAGAAAGACAAGATCATGCAGTTCGATGAAAATACCCTGGTAAAGGTTAAGGATCTTGATTTCCACAATGGAACCATCCGCGTCAAGATGCTGAGCCGGCTGCTGCCGGACGCGCCGGATTTTGCCCGGGGCTTTATCGGCATTGTTTTCCGCGTGAATGAGGCAGACAGTGAGTTTGAATCCTTTTATATCCGGCCCACCAATGCCATGACCGATGACCCCGTGCGCAAAGCCCACGGATGTCAGTATTTCTCCTATCCCGGATATACCTTCGCCTATTTCCGGGAATTCGGCATCACCGAATTTGAAGCGCCGATCCACAACGGACTGGACGAATGGGTGCAGCTGACCGCTGTGATCCGCGATGCAGAAGCCAGGTTCTATCTAAATGATGAGAAAGATCCGATCCTGACCGTCCGGAATATGAAGCATGGTCAGGATGCCCGGGGTTCCGTGGGCTTCTTCTCGGAAATCGGCACGGAAGCCTTCTTCAAAGATCTGGAAATCGAATGCGCCGACTGATTTTTTCTTGAAATATTGCTCATTGGATGATATGTTATAAATAAAAAACAGGACTCAGGGGGACAGGTTATGTATCAGACCATCGAAGGAATCTTCAAAGAAGCCATCAACTACGCGATCCTTCTCTTTGAGATGGCGGGCGTCGTCATTTTGATTGTTACGCTGGTGAAGTCTTTTATCGGTTGGGTGAAAAACAATCCGGATGTCAAGCTGTTCCTGGGACAGGGGATTGCGCTGGCGCTGGAGTTCAAGCTGGGCGCCGAGGTGCTGCGTACCGTTGTGGTGCGGGAATGGAGCGAGCTCATGCTGCTGGGGGCTATCATCGTCCTTCGGGCGGCCATTACCTTCCTGATCCATTGGGAGATCAAACAGGAGGAGCGGAAGCTCGAAGAGTACATTTCTCTGACCGACGACAAGGGACATTCCAATAAAAAGAAATAAAGGGCATTCACAAAAAATATCTAAGCCTGTCCTGAAAAGGATGGGCTTTTTTCGGGATTTGCGGTAAAATAGCCCAGTTGCAACTGCCGGTTGCGCAGATTCCAAGCGTGATTGATGGGATGCAATCCGGGAAAATGCTATTCTTGGGGCACAAAACAAAGCCCCCGAGGCGAGGAGGTCCGATTCAGGACAGGCCCAATTTAGGGAAGCCCGATTCAGGGCAGTTCCCGCTTCGGAGATCAGAATAGCGAAGGAGAAGAAAGATGATACTTGCAGACAAACTCATTGAGTTAAGAAAGAAGAACGGATGGTCCCAGGAAGAGCTGGCGGAAAAGCTCGGCGTCAGCCGCCAGTCCATTTCCAAATGGGAGGGAGCTCAATCGGTACCGGATATGAAACGGATCCTGACCCTGTCGGAGATTTTTGGAGTCAGTACCGATGTTCTTCTGAAGGATGAACTGGATCTTTCGGAGGCGGCCCCGGATTATCATTCGGACGAATATCATCCCGTGGAAGAGACCTCCCGTATGGTGACCATGGAGGAAGCGTCGGACTTCCTTTCCTATAAGAATCTTTCCTCCGCCAGAGTGTCCCTGGGAGTGATGCTCTGCATCCTTTCCCCGGTGCTGCTCATCATCCTGGAAGGAATGCAGGAAACCGGAAAGCTGAATGTTGCCAGCAACTATACAGTGGCCCTGGGTCTGGTGGTCCTGTTTGCCCTCATAGGAACCGCCGTTGCCCTTTTCGTCACCACAGGACTCAAAGGAAGCCGCTTTGAATATCTGGAAAAAGAACTGCTGGAAACCGCCTATGGCGTTTCGGGAATGGTCAACGAGCGGAAGGAGCGCTACCGGCAGGGCCATACGATCCAGCTTACCACCGGTATTGTCCTGTGCGTGGTGGCAGTGATTCCCAGCCTGATCACGGAAATTCTTCTGCCGGAAAACCTCCTGGGAGAAGCCATTTCCGCGGGCGTCCTGCTGATATCGGTAGCCATTGGCGTCTTTCTGATTGTTCGCAGCAGCATTATTTGGGGCGGTTTCCAGATCCTGTTGGAAGAGGGCGACTACAACAGGGAAGCCAAAGTCGAAAACAAGAAAAACAGCGCCCTCGCCACCATTTACTGGTGTCTGGTTACCGCCGTGTATCTCGCCTGGAGCTTTATTACCATGGATTGGGGCTGGACCTGGATTGTATGGCCCGTGGCCGGCGTTCTTTTCGGGCTGGTGACCGCCGTGGCAAAGGTTTTGAGAGATAAAGGGTAAGTTGTTCTGGAAGATAAAGCTGTTTGGGAAGATAAAGAATAAGCTATTTGAAAGACAAAGGTTAAGTTTGCTAAAATGAAATCAATTAAAGTAGTGGCTGCGCTGATCAGGTCCGTCAATGAAAACGGCGAGCCTGCGGTATTCGCGACGCAGCGCGGTTATGGGGATTACAAGGACTGGTGGGAGTTCCCGGGAGGCAAGATTGAAGAAGGGGAGACCCCGGAAGAGGCACTGGTGAGGGAAATTCATGAAGAGCTGGACGCCCGAATCACGGTAGAGAAGTTTCTAACCACCGTGGAGTATGATTATCCCGCTTTCCATCTATCCATGGACTGCTTCTGGTGCACGCTGGCGGAAGGACATCTCACTCTTCTGGAACACGAAGCTGCAAAGTGGCTGCCCCTGGACAATCTGAGGCAGGTAAATTGGCTGCCAGCCGATGTACTGGTGATTGAAGCTATCGAAAAAGGCTGAGGATTCTACCTCATAGAAAAAGGGCGAAGTTCATGTGAACTCGCCCTTTTTTCATTTATTTATTGAGTTGTTTTGCCTAGGCACAAAAAACTTCTGTCAGTCTCTGAGATGATTGACTTCTGTCAGCCATCGATGTGAATGACTTATGTCAGCACTTACTCCAGATGGGCGGCGCAGTCCTTCAAAAGCTCGATAATGGGCAGGTGCTGGGGGCAGGCGCCTTCGCACTGGCCGCACTGGAGACATTCGGAGGCTTTTCCCTTGTCCATGGTGCGGAACTGATACTGCCTCTTGGCTCCGGTATCGTTGTTGTAGATGAGCTGCTGATTTCTGGCAGTGAAGATATCCGGAATCGGAATGCTCATGGGGCAGCCCTCGACGCAGTAACGGCAGCCGGTGCAGCGGATGCTTTCCACGGAGTCCATGGTGCGGATTACCTGCTTGATTACGTCCTGCTCGGCGTCGGTCAGAGGCTGGAAATTCCTCATATAGCTGAGGTTGTCGTCCATTTGATCCAGATTGCTCATGCCGGAAAGAACGGTGATGATTCCGTCCATGCTGGCCACGTAGCGGATGGCCCAGCTGGCAGGGGAGAGGTCGGGATTGGCCGCCTGGAACACGGCTTTAACCTGAGGAATGGGATTGGCCAGCGCTCCGCCCTTGATGGGCTCCATCACGGTGATGGGCTTATTATGATTTCTGGCTACCTCATAGCAGGCCCGGGACTGGATGCTGGGGTTTTCCATGTCAGCATAGTTGATCTGCAGCTGGATGAAGTCCACATCCGGATGCTTGGTCAGAATTTCATCCAGCAGCTTAGGGGTTGCGTGGAAGGAGAAGCCATAGTTTTTGATCAGGCCTTTGGCTTTCTGCTCTTTCACGAAATCCCAGATATGGTAGTCATCGAATTTGGTATAGTTATTGATCATCAGGCCGTGCAGAAGATAATAATCGAAATAACCGGCGCCGGTGCGTTCAAGGCTGGTGTAGAACTGCTGCTTGCAGCTTTCTTCATCGTGGCACTGTTCCCAGGCGTTGATTTTTTGTGCAGATGGTGAATTTGTCTCTGGGATAGCGGTCCACAACGGCTGCCTTGAAGGCGGCCTCGCTGCGGCCCATATCATAGACGTAGGCGGTATCAAAATAGGTGCCGCCTGCCTCGATAAAGCGGTCTACCATCTCGCAGACCTGGGGAATGTCCGTCGAACCATCGGGGTTCTTGGGCAGGCGCATCAGGCCAAAGCCGAGCTTAAAGGTATCTTTTCCTAAGTAATCAGACATTTCGTTTTCTCCCTTTATTCACAGACGCGCCTTACATACACATCTGATAGATTGCCATGACATCTTCTTTGCGAAGCGTCTTGAAGCCTCTGATCTCCTTGCCGCGGACCGCGGACTCCGCCATTTTCTCAAAGTTCTCTTCGCCGATTCCCAGCCTGGACAGGTGGCTTTCCAGACCCAGCTTGTTATAGCAGAAGTCTTCCAGGGCATCGATGGCCTTTTTGGCGTCTTCCATTACATCTCCAGAGGCGGGCAGACCGAACACATTTCTTCCGTACTGAGCGATCTTGGGAGCGGTGGTATCGTCCAGGATATATCTCAGCCAGCGGGGTGTCAGAATAGCCAGTCCCAGACCATGGGTGATATCATAATAAGCGGAAAGCTCATGCTCCATGGCGTGGCAGGCGGTCATCTGGCTGACACCGCAGTACATGAAATCATTCAGTGCCCAGGAAGAGGCCCACATGAGATTGGCTCTGGCTTCATAATTGTCCGGCTCTTTGATGGCCACGGGCGCGTATTTGACCACAGTCTTCATGACTTCTTCCTGGATGCGCTCCAGCATATCCATCTGTTCCTGCTGGCTGAAATAGGCGACATCCAGAACATGAGACATGATATCAAAGCTGCCGCAGGCTGTCTGAAAGGCCGGCACCGAGAAGGTCAGCTCCGGATCTTCGAAGGTTACGCTGGGCCGGCACATGGGGCCGCCGAGACCGCTCTTGATATTTTTATCCATGTTGCTGATGACCGCGCCGGCATCCATCTCGGAGCCGGTGGCCGCCAGTGTGACTACGGTCACGATGGGAAGAGCCTTGGAATAGGCGACCTTGCGTTCCACCAGATCCCAGACATCATCGGTGTCGGCGAGGGTGGTGACGGCGATGGCCTTGGAGCAGTCGATGGTGGAGCCGCCGCCCACTGCCAGCACCACGTCTACATGATTCTCACGGCAGATCCTTGCGCCGCGGTTCACGGTGGAGTGACGGGGATTGGGCTCTACGCCGGACAGCTCATAGACGGTCAGACCGGCATTCTGCATCAGGTTCATCAGCTGATCATAAAGGCCGGTCCGCTTGATGGAGCCGCCGCCGTAAACCATAAGCACGTTTTTGCCGAAGCGTCCCAGCTCATCCGGCACTTTCGCCAGTTGGTTTTTCCCGAAATATACCTTGGTGGTATTTTGAAATACAAAATCATTCATTGTCGCTGCCTCCCATTCGTTTCTTGATGCCTTTATTGTAATATAGAACGTATTAATGAAACAATATGGATTTCACATGCTATTTATAAGCTGTACTTATGAAAATCGGCAAAGCCTGATGCTCACGGGAACCCATTAAAAAAGCCAAAAGTCCATTTCAGAAGAACAGCCATCTTTTATGTTTTTGGCCAATATGATATAATTGACTTCGGACTTTTGCCGACGTGAGGGCGAACAATATTGCGGATTATGGCAGGACAAAGCGAAGAGAGTGGTGCAGCCCTGAAGAAATGGCTGGGGTTCATATCTGCAGAAGACAGGTTAAATGAATAGGCAAGTATAATAAGGAGAATCCATATGAATAACTGGAAAAGCGTCTGGCATTATCAGATGATCGGGTTTGGAACGAATTTTGGAAAGATAGGCCGGTTAAGGCAGCATCTGATGATCCTCTCCAGTGTACGGGCAGACAGGCTGCGATTGAAGCTGGATAACCGGACAAATCTCGGTCAGATGAAAATTGAATCCATCAGGGCGGGGGTCTCGATGGATCATTTATCCCGGGTTTCGGTGGAAGGGGCGGATGGCGCCGTACTTGAGCCGGATGAAATCAGATGGACGGATGAAACAGCCATCGATCCCGTTTTGCCGGGGCAGGCGCTGCATATTGTCATCGATTTTGAATCACTGGAGGGCGTGCGGGCATTTGTGCAAACCACCTCCAACCGAAACTGGAACAGTGAATTTATGTGGCTGGATCAGCAAGCGAATCAGCCAGAGAATCAGCAGGCGAATCAGCCTTCGGCTGAGCCGTCAGCAAAGTGGATGGATTTCAGCGGCGTGCTGCCGGCCATGGCAGGCATCAACAAGCCAACGGCGGCCTTTGGCATCAGCCAGACAGACCTGTGGACGGATGAATCCGTCAGAACCATCGCCCTTTTCGGAGATTCCATTACCCATATGTCGTTTTATTACGATGCCCTGTTCGACCGGCTTCTGAAGGCTTATCCGGGAAAATTTGTACTGGAAAATGCCGGCATCGGAGGCAACAGGCTCTGCTATGATGCTTCTAAAGCCCCCAATATGGGCGAAAACTATATCATTTTCGGACCGGCCGGCTACGGACGTTATCCCGATGATGTGTTTTCGGATTTTAAACCGGATGCGGTGATTATCTTAGAGGGCGTCAACGATGTCACCCACTGCTGGCAGTTTGATCTGATGGATGAAATTCCCACAACAGAGCTTTTCTGCGGACGCCTTGCGGAAATTGCCGCCTATACCCATGAGAAGGGAAGCAAGGTTTTTTATGCGACCATCTGTCCCGAAAGCGCCTTTGCTGAATTTGACTGGTATGACGCGTCCGAACAGCTGAGAACAGGGATCAATGACTGGATCCGGAAGCAGAACCTGGCGGATGGCTGGTTCGATTTTGATCTGGCCGTCAGGGATCCGAAATGTCCTTCCAGGATGAAACCGGAATGCAATTTCGGAGACGGTCTGCACCCGGGAACAGAAGGCGGCAGAGCAATGGCAGCTTCTGTGGATCTGTGCGCGCTGATGGCATAGGTTAGCCGGGGCAGCCGGCTAAAGAGATCCCCTCTCATTCCTATGTGCCGGTGCAAACCAACATCGACAATGCGATGCTGCACGATCAAGCCCTGTCCGATGAGCTCTTTGAGACCGTGGAAGATAAAAGTTATGCAGAATTCTCTGCCTATGCGGTCAACTTCAAACTGGATTTCACGGCCACCATTGTCACCAACGGACTTCTGGGCGATATGAAGGAAGAAAAACTGGATCAGATTCAGGAAATGCTGGAAGATATCTCAGGGCTGCGGGAAACCTCCAAGGACCTGACTGAAGCGGATGCGAAGCTTCGGGACGGCATGGAGGAATTCGGTGGAGGAATCGACAGCTTAAGCGCCGGTGCCTATCAGCTCTCTGCCGGCGCAGCCCAGCTGGCGACCGGTCTGGACAGTCTCTCTTCGGGGGCCCAGAGCCTCTCGTGGGGAACCTATGAGCTTTCAGAAGGCTTTGATGAATTGACCAGCGGCCTGTTGGACTATCTGGACGGCGTATCCGAGTTTTCTGATGAACTGCTTGTGAATCTGGCAGATCTGGCCGATGGACCGATGCAGGAAACTTTGGGTGCGCTGTACGCAGCCCATCAGGCAGATGGCGCCTACCGTCTGGAAGGATACGAAGAGGCCGATCAGGTAACCTTTATTCTGGAAACAGGGAAGATCCGGTAAAAACAGTTGCTTTTATACTCCGTATGATAGTAAACTATACATGCTGGAAGTTGTGTTAACTTTATATCAGCATGAGTGATAATCGGAGGAATGCTATGAATAAAATGATCACCAGTCCCTACCTTCCCGGATGGGAATATATACCCGATGGAGAACCGCATATTTTTGGAGACAGACTATATATTTTCGGATCCCATGACCGGTTCAACGGACCTGCTTTTTGTGCAAACGACTATGTAGGCTGGTCGGCGCCTCTTTCGGACCTTTCCGAATGGCGGTACGAAGGGGTTACCTTTAAGGCCGTTCAGGATCCCGGAAACGCAGATGGAAAATTCCAGCTGTGGGCGCCGGATGTGTCCCAGGGACCGGATGGACGCTACTATCTGTACTATTGTCTGTCCAACCAGCCATGGATCGGCGTGGCTGTATCGGACAGTCCCGCAGGGAAATATGATTTCTATGGTTATGTGCAGGACAAAGAGGGCGGTATTGTCGGACAAAGAGAAAACGATATGTGGCCATTTGACCCGGCAGTGCTTTTCGACGATGACGGACGGATTCATTTATATGCCGGCCAGGGACCGCTGAATGCCAAGATGGCAAAGCAGCGCGCCAAAACCCATAAATATACCTATCATATGGAGCTGGAGAGGGATATGAAAACCCTCAAAACCGAACCGCAGCCCCTGATACCCAATGTGACTAACTCAGCCGGAACCGGCTTTGAGACGCACGAATTCTTTGAAGCCAGCTCCATCCGTAAATTCGAAGGACGGTATTACTTTATCTATTCTTCCGTCCGGATGCACGAATTGTGCTGGGCCGTATCCGACAGACCCGAGGGTGGCTTCGCTTATGGCGGAACGCTGATCTCTAACGGAGATATCGGCCTGGATGGGGAAGACGTGAATATCGGTGTGAATGGCAAGGCCAATCTGCAGATCAAGAACTATATCGGCAATAACCACGGCAGCGTGGTTAAAATAGGCGATGCTTACTATGTGTTTTACCATCGCCAGACAAACCGTCATATGTTTTCCCGTCAGGGCTGCGTCGCAAAGGTGCCCTTTGAAAATGGCCGGTTTTCCCAGGCGGAGATGACCAGCTGCGGCCTGTCGGATGCCCTTCCCGGCAGAGGCCTGTTCGAAGCGCGCATTGCCTGCGAGCTGTATTCGAAAAAGGGCGCCCTGTTCAGCGCTCATCCCCTGATCCAGAACAAAAACCATCCCGCCTTTACCCAGGATACCGGCGATGTGTCCGGAGAGGATGCGCAGGAAGGCAGAATTGCCTATCAATATATTCAGAATATGACGGACGGCGCCGTGGCTGTGTATAAATACTTTGCGCTTTCGGACGCAAAATCCCTGACCGTAACCGTGCGGGGCAAAGCGCAGGGGCTGATCACGGTTTATGCAAATGAAAAGCTCTCTGCCGTTCTTCCTATCGGCAAGGATGAAGCCTGGCATAAAGTGACCGGTACCTTTGATGCGCCACAAATCCCGGAACAGCCTGAAAACCCGGAACAGGCTCAAGCTGCCAGGATGTCTCTTCGCTTCACCTACGAAGGCAAGGGCGCGGTTGATATGCTTTCCTTTGAACTGGCCTGAAAATAGAGAAGAGCGGTCGGGAGAGTGAAAAAGAAAAAGACTTAGAGCTTTTTCGAAAATGAGAAAATGAGAATTTGATAACTGATGCCAACTGTATGATTACAAAATACTTGATTTAAATGAGATATTATGATATAATAAACATATCATAATATCTCATTTTGCTATATTACGATCCTTTGTATAGCCATTTTGAACGAAGATTTTACCAGGAGGCTTTCCATGCTTACAATTTCTCAAATGAAACAGATTAAAGAACTGTATGGCTTCAGTTATGCCTGGCTTTCTAAAGAAACAGAGATTCCGCTGCCGACTCTTCAGCGGATTCTGAGCGGAACAACTAAAAATCCTCATCAGGATACGCTTCAGGCTTTATCCAGGGTGCTGACGCAGTATGCGCCGGATACTGCAGAAAAGATGCTGCTTGCAGAGACGCCGGAACCATTTTCTCCGGTTCCCGAAGAAAAGAAAAAAGCATGGTTCCAAGGCAATCTAGCATTAAAAAAAGAAGATCTTGAATTATTGACGGACTGGGACCCGTCCAGAAAACCAAGCTTCCGCTATACCATCGGAGATTACTATGCGCTCCCTGATGATCTGCGGGTCGAGCTGATTGACGGGGATTTTTATCTGATGGAAGCACCATCGACAGTGCATCAGGGAATAATTGCTGAACTGACT
>JAGBND010000067.1 GCA_017634575.1 Bacillota bacterium | reverse complement strand
TTCTTTGCCATCCAGTATCCGACGTACTGTCAGCAGTTTTTCTTCTGGTTTGATCCTGACCTTAGACATAAAATGCCCCCTTCAAGGCAGAACAAGATTTTATTATTTCTCTTGTCTACCTTGAAGGGAGCATATCATTTTTAGAACCGTCCCCAAAGTAGTTATTTCTCAGCCAGACCGACTTTTATGCCTGCTCCGTAGGAAAGTCCTTGAAGCGTATAGCTTTTCGAATAGACCCACCGGCCATCCGGGAGCATAAAAGCGCCATCGCCAATGGTCGATGTCGGATCGCAGGATTGATAATATGGGTCAACCTGATGCAGCAGCGCTTCTTCCTCGGCATTGTAAAATTCATACAGTTGACCGAGACGGCCGGCCGCATCCTCTTCCATCATTAATGGAAACAGAACCTCTTCCGGTTTTTCCTGGTAGAAGGCATATACGGTTCCATCGGCAGCGATATTGCAGGTGGAATAGTAAGCCAGCGGAATCCCCGCAAGGGAGGCCTGCGCCACCACCTGATATCCCGCCGCAGCGGAGCCATATTCGTTAGGCTGCGTCTCACTGACCGTAAAGGTATATAAAGATGACATATCCCCCAGATCAAAGACCTCTTCAGCCAATGACACCGCTTCTTCGCTGGTAATCTTCTTATCCTGACCCGAGGTATATTCATAATACCGAAATCCCATCAGACTGCCCGTCCGGGCATTCAGCTCAAATGAACCCTCGAGATTGTCCTGCTTGAAATAATAAAGATCCCGCCTGGCGATTGTCCCATAGGAAAACATGTGCTGGAGAAAAACACCGGAAAATGATTCACCCCGAAAAGTGCATTCGGCCTCCGCTTCAAAGGAAAAAGCAGCCACGGAAAAATAAGGATTGCTCTCATCCTCTCGCCAAAATGAAGGAGTTTTATCCCAGGTGTTAAAAAAATCATACGGACATGCCGCAAGCGCTTCACTATAATATGGCGTGCTTTCAAAATAGCGCTCATATTCTTCCTGCGCAGCCTCGCGGGCGATTATGCCGCCGTTTTCCATTAACGAAGGCATCTCTGTTTCAGGCGTCATTTCCGTTTCGGAGGTCTTCTCGGTTTCGGGCGTCTTCTCCTTGATCAGATATGTCAAAAGATTTCCGTCGTTTGTTTGAAGGCACCCTTCCAGACCAATGGTGCCATCCTGAAAATAAGCCAGAAAATGATAGGTGCCAAATCCGGGCTTGTAGGGTTTGACATCCACAGGCGGTTTAGGCAGAATTCCGGATAGAAGATCCGTCTCTGCCGAGATTTGATTTAGCTTTTCCTTGAGCAGCTCCAAGGCCGCATCCGATGTAAAAAAGGCAACTTTATCCTGTAGGAATTTGCTGCCATCGGCTTCACGAAGCATTTGATTGACGGCACACGAATGGTTATTGGTTATTTCCATCAGCTGTCCTGACGCCGAAAGCTTCACTTCCAGGCTCGCAAGCCGGACGCCGTCAAGCTGATATGGAAAGGTATAGGTGCGCCAGCCTGCGCTCTGATGCTGAAAATAAGCCGGATTCCATAGCTGCACATCATCAATCCACGATGCTGCAAGCCCCTTGCAGATCCGGGCGGTTTCATTCTGGTCGATGGATGGTTTGTCAGATGGAATCTCAGGCTGAATAAAACGGCACAGTGTCAGTGTATCGGCAAACACATCAAACGAAATCTTTCCAACCGAATAAGTATCGACCCGCATATCGGAATGAACATAAAGGCCGGAATGATCGTATTTGCCTACAAATTCTTCTCCATCGATGTTAACCGCCATGTAGGCAGGGGGCTGATGCGACGGATCGATATTGGAGGTGTATAGGTCCGGATTTCCATAGGTGGGATGCATTAATGGGGCGGCATTAAACCAGTATATTTCTACCGGTACACCGTTTAAGGTGCCTTCGATCAGGTCCTTTAGCTGATCCTCGCCCGGGGATTGGGTGGTATTATTGGCTTGGGTGGAGTCGTTCAGGCCTGACGTTTGATCTGAACCTGCCGGCTGTTCCTGGTCTGCCGTTTGATCCTGAACCGTAGCTTGCTCCTGGTCTGCCGTCTGATCTTGAACAACTATCTGTCCCGGGCTTGCTGTCTGCTCCGTGCCCGCAGTCTGTTCCGAGACCGTCTCCTGTTCCGAGACCTCCGCCTGTTCCTGCCCTGCCGTCTGCATGGGCAGGGAATCCGTTGTTTCCTCATTTACGGCTTGGCAAGCCGTCAAACATACGAACGAAAGAACAAAAGGAAACAGCCAAAATCTCTTTACCAGTCGATAAAAAACCTGCTTTGAATCCTGATGCATTGCTCACCCCTTATAGCAGATGGCATTTTTGATTTGATCAGTGGTCTCCTTATTCACTAACGTTTTTACCAGCTCCAAAGCAAAGGGAATGGTGGCGCCCAGTCCTTGGCCGGTGATGATATGGCCATCCACACTGACGCTTTCCTTTGTGATCACGGCGCCCGCCATGTGACTTTCGAAATCAGGATGGACCGTTGCCCGTTTTCCTTCCAGCAAGCCGCAGCCGGCCAGCACGGAAGGGGCAGCGCAAACAGCCGCCGCAAACTTATTTTCATCCAGGACAAACCTGCGGCACTGCTCCTTTACAATGTCGCTCTTCCCAAGATTTTCCGTTCCGATCCTGCCGCCGGGAAGAACAATCATCTGCGCGTCATGATAATCCACCTCTTCTGCTAAAGCATCCGCGAAGAGGGTAATTCCATGGGAAGAATGGATTTCTTTTCTGCCCATGATAGAGGCAGTGATCACGTCGAGTCCTGCTCTTCTAAGCAAATCTACAACCAGAAGGCCCTCGCACTCTTCAAAGCCATCTGCCAGGAACACAATGACTTACTTGTTTTCTTCCATAGTACATCTCCTTTTGCCACTTTGGGGATCCCTACTTTGGGGACGGTTCTAAAAGTAGTTATTGGGGCTCATTGCCAAAGCCACGATCATTATTGCATAGCACATTATTGCATAGCAAGTATAAGTTGTCAATTGAAGGACTTCAGCTGATAGTCTTCCATGCATTGCCTTAATCCATCCACGGTGCTCTTAAAGCAAATCCCTGAAGCCTTCAGCTTGTCAGTATTCATCCACAAATGATGCCGCAGGCCGGCATCGGAAAGTTCGATATCGAGCTGCAGCTCGTTCTTCAGCCAGCGCGCGGTCTCCAGCATAGTCAAATCGTTTTCACTGCCGTAATTGTAGATCCCGCCGGGCAGGTGGATGGTCTGAGGCAGCCATCCGGCCACCTCCCGGACATAGGTCACCCCTCTGCGCTGCGTACTTGAGAAGGCGCACGATTTCTGCCGGAGCATGTTCATCAGGAAATTGCCCCGATTAGGCACCCCATACATGGGCATATCATACATCCAGGTCGCGCGCAGCAGGACCGATTCGGGGTTGACCTCCAGAACCCGCTGCTCCATTTCCAGCTTGTGACGGGCATAGGTATTGGCCGGCATGGTTTCATCTTCGGCATAAGGACCGTCTGACTCACACCCGCTATAGACCTGATCCGTACTGAAAAAAAGGGTTTTCACGCCGCTTTTGGCAATCCACAGTGGAAGCTCCACATTCGCACGGTAAGAAAGCTCCGGATTTTGCTCGCAGGTCCCGATATCTGATATCGCCGCCGTATGCACAATCACTTCCGGCTGGACCCGGCAGATCACGCTCTTCACATCCTCTTCTGAACAATTTCTGAATGACGGAGACGGAACGGCATCAAACCCATCCCGGATCAGCTGATCCATTACCCGGGCGCCCACAAACCCGCGCGGACCGCTTACCAAAACTCTCATTTGACTAAGCCTCGATTCTTTAAGCTCCAATTTCTGGAATCATTATAGCAAATGCACCTAAAAAAGCAAAGAGGGAACTGGACCTGCAGCGACATTCTCCCTTATGAGACAAAGCTCGGAGGCAATTGTCTCATTCCATTCTGACAATCGCCTTGCAGACCTGATCAGGGGAGGCGATAACGAATTGAAAAGCCTCCCATGTGTCTGTCAGCTCAAAGCGCTGGGTGATGATAGACGGCAGAAGGATTCGTTCCTTGAAAAATTTGAACATCCGAACCGCAGATTCCAACGCATTTCACTTTAATAAGAACCTGATCTGCTCGCTCGATTGTCGGTATATTCCGGTCGCTGATAACTAGTTTTTCCGGCCTTTCAATACAAACTGCTTTCATGTTTCACGGTCCTTTCTCATCTGTCTCTGTCTTAATTGCTTGCCCCATTGCTTTAAACCGGCCGGGGATTATTCTCGGCTGTTTGAAATCGGTCATATATTATATACCACAAATTGCTTTTTTTCTATCTCCAAAGCAGAAATGAAAAATGCCCACTTTTAGAACCGTCCCCAAAGTAGTCGTTTTAATTTTTGAAATTTCCACCCGATCCGTCGTTAATCTGTTATAATCTAACCTATCAAAACGATATTCCGGAGGTAAGATTATGGCTAAAATTGCAGTTTTATTCGCAGACGGATTCGAAGAAAGCGAATCCCTAACGATTGTCGATATTCTTCGGCGGGCAGGGATGGAGTCCCTGGTCGTCGGCGTAACCGGTAAGGAAGTGATGGGCGCGCACGACATCAATGTCCAGGCCGATGTGCAGCTGTCCGAGGTCAGCGTGGACGAAATGGATATGGTCGTTGTTCCCGGCGGTTATGTCGGCGTGGACGCGCTGATGTACAGTCAGGACGCGCTGCAGTTCATCAGCGATATGAATGAAGCGGGCAAATTCGTGACCGCCATCTGCGCCGGTCCCCGAGTGCTGGACCGCGCAGGCGTGCTGGATGGGAAGCGATACACCTGCTATCCCGGCCAAGAGGAGAAAATCAAGGAAGGCCTCTTCGAGGAAGCAATTGTCCTTCGCGACGGCAACCTCATCACCTCCCGCGGACCGGCAACCTGTTACGCCTTCGCGTATGCGCTGGTCGATGCACTTGGCGGCGATTCCCTGGCCGTTAAAAACAAAATGGTCTATTTCAATGCTTTCAACGAAGCCTCTTCCCACCTGGAAGAGAGCCCGGATCATGTCGACGTCCCTGAGAAGGCTGCGAAGGTCGCCGTGTTGATGAAAGAAGGCTACGAAGAAGGCGAAACCTTCAGTATAGTGGATATTATGCGCCGGCTGGGAGCCGAATGCACCACCTTCTACTTTGATGAGACCCCTTGGGTGCGCGGCATGCACGGCATGATGATTCAGGCAGATGAAAAATTCGGAGATAAGATCGAAGAATACGACGCCGTTGTGCTTCCGGGCGGCCGCCCCGGCGGTCCGAATCTGATTGCGGATCAGGATCTGATGGCTATGTTGAAACGCTGGGACAAGACACCCGGCAAGATCTTGAGTGCCCTTTGCTTCGGGACCCGCGCGCTTGCCGCTGCCGGCGTCATCGAAGGAAAACATATGACCGGCTACACCGGCTATGACCAGTTTTTGACCGGCGCCATCTTTGAAACCAAAGTCGCGGTAGCGGATCAGAATCTGGTATCCTCTCAGGGTCCGGCCACCGGCTATCCCTTTGCCTTCAAGCTGGCCGAGGCGCTGGGTTATGATACCCGGATCGTCCGTAGCCGTCTGATGTACGATTACGCCGGCGGTATCCTCGGATGAGCAACACTTCTTTCAAAGATAAGCTGCCCTATCTGTCGATTCTGCTCTGCTGCTGCCTGATGGCAGCCAGCGCCATCGGCGTCTATACCAACTCTGTGGGCGTTTTTTACAGCAAGGTCTCGGCCGATCTGGGCGTCGGCCGGGGTGCCTTCGCCCTGCACGCGACCCTTTGCGCGCTGACCGCCGGATTCCTCTGTCCCGCCGCGGCAGGCGTGATCCGCAAATATCCCATGCACCGGCTGATCCTGCTGGGTTCGCTCCTTTCAGGTGTCTCAACCGTTCTGATGGCATTCTCTTCCAATATCTATCTGTTCTACCTTTTGGGAATCCTCCGCGGAATCGGCATGACGATGTTTTCACTCATGCCGGTGACCACCCTGATCAACAACTGGTTCAAGGAAAAACACGGCCTGGCCGTGGGCATCGCCCTTTCCTTCAGCGGATTGGCCGGCGCAGTCTTCAGTCCCTTGTTCGGTTCATTGATCGAGACTGTCGGCTGGAGAAACTCGTTTATCTGGATGGGCGTGATCGGTTTTGCCCTCACGCTTCCGGGCGCCTTTTTCGCGCACTATTCACCGGAGGAAATTGGGCTTTTGGCTTATGGTGCCTCGGGGGCCGGTGCAAGTTCGCCAAAGGGAGATAGGGCAGGAAAATCAGGAAAGAACGGAAAATCTGCAGATGCGGGCTCGAAAAAAGCAGAGAAATCTGCAGCCGGTAAAGGATCAGCAGTAAAAGAGGCGCTTTATCTTCCCACCCTCATCCTCCTGTCACTGATGACGGTCCTGCACACCTCCGTAACCGGAATCGCCCAGCACTTCCCCGGCATGGCTGAATGGATGAGCCAGGGAGCGGCTGTTGGCGCAGCCATGGTGTCCGCCAGCATGATCGGCAATATTATCAGCAAGCTGATTATCGGAACATTGAGTGATCGGATTGGTCCCTTTAAAGCCAGCATGTGCATGATTCTTGTGAACGCCCTGGCTTTGGCCGGCCTGCTGCTGCTTGGAAAATCTTCCGCTGCCGTGCTGTACGGAATCGCATTTCTTTATGGTACTGTATATTCGGTAGGCGCAGTAGGCATCCCGCTGCTGACCAGAAAGCTCTTTGGCCAGAAGAATTATTCCCGCGCCTATTCCATCATGACCATCTTCACCAGCGTCGGAAGCGCCTCCGCGCTGACCATTATCGGCCTCGTCTACGATCTGACCGGCGGCTATACCGCTGCCTTGATCGGAGGCCTGCTGATTGACCTTGTCAATTTTGTTTTGTTGATCGTCATGGGTAAAGTCCAGACAAAAAGGGGATGAGACAAAGGGGTCGGAGGCAATTGTCTCATTCCGTGGAAT
>JAGBND010000066.1 GCA_017634575.1 Bacillota bacterium | reverse complement strand
TTTCTTCGGAACGAGCATCGACAACAGTTCCCACACAGGTATTGTGGAGAAGGTGGATGGCTCGAAGGTTTACACCATTGAAGGCAATACCAGCGACCAGGTGGCAAGGCGGAGCTATGCGCTGAACAACAGCCGTATCCTTGGTTACGGTCGCCCTGCATATGATAGCGTGTCCTCTACGCCTGTCCAGCCTTCCACACCGTCCAGCGATAAGCCTTATTACTACCGTGTGCGTAAGAGTTGGAGTGATACAAACTCGCAGATCGCGGCGTGCGTTATTCTTCAGAATGCGAAGAATATCGCCGATCTGAATCCAGGCTATTCCGTGTTCGGGGAAGATGGAAAGTGTGTGTATGGACCGGCGATGGGGACTTTTACCCCGTATCGTGTTCGCATCAAGATCGATGATCTGCGGATTCGCACCGGCCCTGGAACTGATTATTCCTGGACGGGGAAATATACGGGCAAGGGCGTATTTACTGCTGTGGCCGAAAGCGCAGGCAAAGGCTCCGTCAAGGGCTGGATGAAGCTCAAGTCCGGAGCGGGATGGTGCAGTTTGGACTACTGCGAGAAGTTATAAGAATCGTTTTGAGGGAGCATCGGAGACGGTGCTCCTTCTTCGTTTTGGAGGGATGAGATGAACAGAGTCAACCTTGTCGGACGAAGATTTGGTATGCTCACAGTTATAGATACCGCTGATGATTATATTACACCAAGAGGGCAACGAAAGCCACGGTGGAAGTGTCTATGCGATTGCGGAAATACTGCTGTGGTCATTGGAACAAATCTGAAATCAGGTCATACGCTCTCCTGTGGTTGTCTTGGACTTGAACGGCGAATTCAATCAAGAAAACGTCAAAATGAATACTGCTTTTCCGGAAATCAAGTAACCGGCTTTACAGCCAATGGAGAACCTTTCATATTTGATGCCGATATGTATGAAGCGGTCATTCCATTTAGCTGGTACAAATCTTCTAATGGTTATATTGCGACGAGAATACAGAATAATGAACTAATTATGCTCCATCAGATAATTATGGGAACAGATGGCTTTAGAAAGAAATTCCTTGTGGACCACATAAACCATGATAAAACTGACAATCGAAAGTGTAATCTGCGATTAACGACTAAAGTGCGAAATGCACAAAACTGTAAAATGCGAACAGATAATGAATCGGGAGTGACAGGTGTCAGCTGGAGCAGAAAATATGAAGTCTGGAGAGCTTATATTACTGTAGACAAGCATCAAATCTCCATTGGCCAATACAAGAACTTCTCCGATGCCGTAGCCGCCAGGAAAGCGGCTGAGGAGAAATATTTCGGTCAATATTCCTACGATAATTCCATCGCGGCGGTGCCGAGAATCGATGCTCATGCCGATCAGCTTGTGCGGGCTGCAGGCTGAATTTTCCTGTTCATACCGCCCAAATCCTGCCCGATCGTTCCCCGGATTTTTCGTTCATAAAGACCCGCTTATTTCCCGCTTATATAAGGTAGAAAGTGCTGAAAATGACTTGATATGTGTGCCGACAGACGGTAACATGCATCACAATACCAAAGGGAAGGAGACAAGGTTATGAACCGACAGGCGGGGCAGAACAGGCCATCAGAAACCAATTTTTGCAGGCACTCGGTATCAGCTTACCGGGTGTCTCTTTTTTCGCAGGGAAGCGGGAGGTAAGCCATGGACAAGATCAAAGCAGCGGCCTACTGCCGAGTAAGCACTGATAAGGAAGTACAGGAAGGTTCCTACGAGCTGCAGGTCACCTACTACACAGACTTGATAAACGCCGATCCCGAAATGGAGCTTGTGGGCATCTACGGCGACAAGGGCAGGAGCGGGCTGAGGAAAGCTGGACGCCCCGGACTGCAGCACCTCATGGACGATTGCAGGGCGGGAAAGATCAACCGGATCTACACGAAGTCCATTGCCCGCTTTGCCCGCAACATGGCGGAGTGCGCTGAGATGATCAGGGAGCTGGGAGAACTTGGCGTGAACATCATTTTTGAGGAACAGGAATTGAATTCTCAGGATGAGCAGAGCCGCCTGATTCTGAACATCTTTTCAGCCACTGCACAGCAAGAGAGCTACAGCATCAGCCAGCATGCCAAAATGGCACACGAACAGCACCTGATGGAAGGCAGACCGTTCGGCGTGATTGCCTTCGGCTACAAGAATGGTGGAAACAACGAATGGGTCATCAATGAGGACGAAGCGCCGAGAGTGAGAAAGGCCTTTGATCTGGCGGCCCAGGGGAAAAGCTACAGGGACATTCAGAAGGCGCTGGATGAGATGGAGACTGACGGTCGCAAATGGAGACAGCAAAGGCTGAAGTACCTGCTTACCAATGTGGTCTACAAGGGCGATTACTTTGCCAACAAGACCGTTTGCATGGTACCCGGTCATCAGGTTGTCAATCGGGATTACAAGGATCGAATTTACATCGAAGAGCATCACGAGCCGATTGTATCCGCTGAACAGTTCGACCGGGTGCAGGAGATCATTAAGCAAGGATTCCTGTATTCCCGTAGACGTCAGAGCCGGGTGGATGAGTTTCTGAAAGGAGCAGAAAATGGCTAACGTAAAGAGAATTGAAGCTGTGCGGGAGGTTACCCGCAAGCGAGTCGCCGCCTACTGCCGTGTGAGCACGGATAAAGACGCGCAGCTTTACAGCCTGGAAAACCAGATGAAAGCGTTTCAAGCAAAGATCATACTTCATCCTGAGATGGAGCTGGTTGGAATTTACGCCGACGAGGACAAGAGCGGGACATCAATGAAAGGCAGAGTCGAGTTCCAGAGAATGCTCGATGACTGTAGGGCCGGAAAGGTGGATTACATCCTCACCAAGAGCGTGAGCCGGTTCGCCCGCAACACGGTGGACACTCTCACGACTGTTCGGGAACTGGGGGAACTGGGAATTCCCGTATACTTCGAGAAAGAGAAAATAGACACAGCAAACTCCCTTTCGGAGATCGTGTTGGCCATCATGGCGTGCTTTGCCCAAGAGGAGAGTCGGAGCATTTCGGAGAACGTGAAATGGGGGATCAGAAAGCGCTTTGAAGCGGGAAAGGAAGTCAAGGTTCCTCTCTACGGTTTTTACCACACTGAGGACGAGCTCTACCTGATTCAGGAGGATGAGGCAGAAATCGTGAGAGAGGTCTTTGAGCGGTACGTCCACGGCGAGGCTCCGCAGGACATCATGAACGATATGATCAGGAGGGGCGTCAAGCCTCCCGCAGGTGACTGCTGGAAGCGGCTGCAGATTGACCGGATGCTGAAAAACGAGAAGTACGTCGGAGATTCGATCCTCCAGAAGACCTACGTCAAGGACCATCTCTCCCACAGGCAGGTCCGCAACAGAGATGGCAAGCTTCCGAAGTTCCACGTTGAGGACGCACACAATGCCATCGTGGACCGGCACGTTTTTGAGCAGGCGCAGCGAATCACGGAGATGCGGAGAGTACAGTTCGGAAACAGCTCCTACCCCTACGGCGAGATGCTGAGATGCCCACACTGCGGGAAGACGCTTATACATGGGAGCCTGAACAATTTTTACTACAACGGTGAGAAGATTCAGAACGGCGGATGGGGCTGCTACAGCGGAGACGGATGCGGGAACTACCTGATCATCCAGAGCATTCTGGACGAGGCGGTCATCGCGGCCTATGAGGAAAAGTATGGGGTGAGCAAGGAAACAGTTGAATTCTACTGGCTGGATGATACTGTAGAGAGTATCGAGCCGGGCGAGGATAATGTCACCATCAGATGGCGGGACGGGGAAACGAGCGTAGTGGAGATGGAAGTCTCCGAGGAACGCTACAACCCAACCCGCTATTCTGATTTTTACAACGATTTTCTGGACCGCGTGAGAAGCGGTGAGAAGAAGAATAAGTACAAGCACCTGATGGGACTGGCGGCGGTGTAAAGGAGAGCGTTATGAAGATTACCAGACTTCCCGCAAAGCGGGAGAATAAGAAAACACGGGTCGCGGTGTACTGCCGCGTGAGTACCGAGAAGGACACGCAGGAGGACAGCCTGGAGACCCAGAAGGAGGCTTACATTTCCTTCATCGGACACTACCCGGAGTGGGAGCTGGTGGGCGTCTACTTTGACAGCATCTCGGGCCTCAGCGCAGAAAAGCGGCCGCAGTTCATGCA
Organism: Bacillota bacterium; assembly: GCA_017634575.1. Classification (GTDB taxonomy): domain Bacteria; phylum Bacillota; class Clostridia; order Lachnospirales; family Bianqueaceae; genus RUG760. Next base: position 4,299 of record JAGBND010000066.1, on the reverse strand, counting down.
GATGATCAGGGACGCCTTGCTAGGCAAGATCGACCGTATTCTCTGCAAGAGCGTTGCCAGATTTTCCCGCAACGCAGCCGAGTGCCAGAAGTACACAGACATGCTGATGATGAAGAACGTGGCTGTGGAATTTGAGGAGCAGAACCTCAGGACGGATGATCCTACCTGCTCCTTCGTCTTCTCCCTCATGTCCGCCATTGCGGAGAACGAAAGCCGGAGCATTTCCGAGAACGTAAAATGGGGACAGCGGGAGAGGGTGAAGCGCGGGGAGTACAACCTCGGCAACAACCGCATCCTCGGATACGACACCGTTGACGGCAAGCTGGTGCCGAATGAGGACGCATGGAGCGTCAGAGAGATTTTCCAGAAGTACGCGGATGGTGAAACCGTTGGAAAAATCAGTAGAGAGCTTGCAAAGAAGGGTGTGCTGACAAGAAACGGCACACCTCTTTCTATAGGCGGAATCAGGTACATGCTCACGAACGAAACATACCGGGGGGATAAGCTCCTGCAAAAGACCCATCCGAAGGACTTGATTACAAAGCGCCCTGATCCGAATGTGCCGTTTGAGAGCAACTACCTTGTAGACGATCATGTTCCCATTGTGGATGACGCCCTGTGGGATGCGGTCCAGAAGAGGATCAAAGCGAATGCGGAGAGCTTCGAGGCATCCGGCAATCTCAATGGAAAGCGGCACTTCCTGTACGGGAAGCTCTACTGCGCGGACTGCGGAAGCCCGATGCTGAGGCGCACGGTCACGGGGTACAAGGGCGTGAAGTTCAAGGCATGGAACTGCAAAGACCGCCAGCAGGGAACAGCCGGAAACGGCTGCAAGATGCGTATCATAAAGGAGGAAGCCCTGCTGGAGGAGATTGCCGGTCAGATGGGCTGGGACGAATTCGATGAGGAGCGGTTCCTGGAAGAGGTCGAGCGTGTGGATGTGGGAACGGATGAGATTACGGTTACCCGGAAGATGGCGCTGGCAGGATGATTATGGCCCGCCTGCTTTGTTTTCAGGTTTGGGAGGATTCCAGGCTTGAAAAGAGAGCAGGTGGGCCTCTTTTTTGCTGTTCCGGCCGATTCCAGTGTGGTAGAAGAAGGCGTAAGCGAGAAATTTTCGATGCCATCGAAAAAATGACTGTTGCTGCGTGCTCGACAAAGATTTGCTCGACAGCGTCTAACAAAAGGCTGATCAGCGGAAAAGGGGCCACCGTTCACAGAAAATTCAGCCCTTGGAAACGAAAGAAGTCTTGCTAATGCTGGCTTCTTGACGTATAATTGTAATTGGATTTTTATGCTTTGCTATAAGCTTGGCTGGGACGGAGGCGGGTTGTATGGCCGACAAGCCTTTCGTTGTGAAAACACACGATGTTCATATGGACTCGGAATATAGGGAATGGATTGCGGAGCTTAAGCAACGGTATCAAACATCGCAGATAAAGGCTGCGGTTAAAGTGAATTCTGAACAGCTTCTGTTCAACTGGCAGCTTGGCCGGGATCTTGTGATTCGTCGTGCTGAAGAAAAATGGGGCAAGGGCGTGGTCGAACAGGTCAGCCTCGATTTGCAGGCAGCGTTTCCGGGAACAAAGGGATTTGGCACATCGAATCTCTGGTATATGAAAAAATGGTATCAGTTTTATGCTGAGAATTCCGATGCTTCTGTGCCTAAAAAACTCCAACAGCTTGTTGGAGAAATTGATGGAGCAAAACTGAGTCAGATCGCTGTGATTCCGCAAGAGAAAAAACTCCAACAGGTTGTTGGAGAATTGTTCTTCCCGACAGCTTTTAGCTATGTGCCGTGGGGTCACCACATCCTAATCATAACGAAATGCAAATCCATCGAAGAAGCCCTTTTCTACATCCAGAAGACTATAGAGGAAGGCTGGAGCCGCAACACACTGGACAACTGCATCCGAGCGGATTATTACCACGCATCTGGAAGCTCGTTGACAAATTTTAGCGAAAAGCTTCCTGCCCCACAGGGTGATCTTGCTCAGGAACTACTGAAAGAAAACTATGACCTTAGTTTTATCGCACTGCCAAAGAAATATGACGAAAACGACTTGGAAGATGCCATCGAACAAAGGATGACGCGGTTCCTCCTCGAATTGGGTGAAGGCTGGGCATTCGTAGGACGACAGAAAGAAATCGTGATCGCCGGTAAAACACGGAAGATCGATCTTCTTTTCTACCACATTTATCTGCGATGCTATGTGGTTATCGAATTAAAGGTGAAGCCCTTTGAACCAGAGTTTGCCGGGAAGCTGAACTTTTATGTCAATGCTGTGGACCAGCTAATCCGTAGAGAAAGTGATAATCAGACTATCGGCCTTCTGATCTGTAAGGACATGGATCGTACAGAAGTGCAATTTGCATTTCAGGGAATCACGACACCGATGGGAGTGGCTACATACGACAATGTCCGTATTAAAGAAATCCAGGATCAGCTGCCAACGACTGAACAGATACAGGCAGTAATTGAGCAAGCAGAAGAAGATTTCATTCGCAGTCAAAAGAAAGACTGATTATTTTGAAGAGATTTTGATGAGATAGGGGCGTATCTCTTCAAAAACCAGTCCTGCCCGCTTAAGAGATGTACTTGTTCAAAGCTTGTTCTGAACAAGTTGAACAAGTAAAAGCTATGCGGAACATGATGAGATCAGTGCCGCGGATGCTGCGAAACTGATTGGCAAGAGCGTACCAACGGCCACCAGATATCTGGGCAGAATGATTGAATTGGGAACTGTTGAGAAAAAGGGACAGTCACACAATACAGTATATTGCTTGAAGCTGTGAAGCGATTTTGAAGAGGACGGACGTGGTTTTGAAGAGGAAGGGGCGTTCCTCGTCAAAAATCAGAGGCTCCTCTTCAAAAAATACACGCAAAACCATGATTATCTTTTGAAGAGGAGCACCCAGCTTTTGAAGAGGACAGGGCATTCCTCGTCAAAAATAACATTATGCCCGCTTACTTCCTTTTCCAGAGGGAGGCAATCTTTCCCCGCCCGAAAACGGAGTGAGTGGGCTTCTTTTGTTTCTTCCTTACAAAAATCGGTTTCCCTCTTCCAATGTGCGAAATCCTGAGTTACCTTTTTGTCCTGAAAAAACTGGCCGCGACACGGCCGCAGAACGGAGGACAATCACATGACAAGCCTAACATGGGTAAAGCGGATAACGGGGATCGGCCTGAGCTTCATGAGCCCGGACGCTCAGAAGGAGCGGATGAACCGTGTGTTTGATGGGGATAAAATCAACGGCCCGGCACTGGCGCAGCTTATTGATGAGTGCAAAGCATCAGCTGGCGCTTTCCTGGAAACAGGCTCCATCAGCGAAGAACAGAAAAACATGATCACGGATGTTCTTCGGCAAACCGACGGGAAGCAGATCGTAGCGAATATGGCTGACGATACGGATGCCGTCTGGCTCCTTGATTTGAAGAAGAGAGTGGCCAGCGGAGGTCTGGGCGTTGGGGATTTGCTGAAACTGTAATTGACCGGCACAGAGCAATTGACCACCATAGAGTCGGAGAAGTATAATAGGCGCACATAGCCCGGAGAGGAGGGATGACTTGTGGATCTGCTGCAACATAATAAAACAGCCTACGATGCCGTAGTAGAGCACCTACAGCATTCCGACCGTACCTGCGTCATCCATCCGACTGGGACGGGAAAATCCTACATCGCACTCCAGCTGATCGAGGACAACCCGGAAGCCCGTATTCTGTACATAACCTCCGTCGCCACTAACCTTCTCGAATTCTGGGATAAGGTGGAGAAGATCGGTTCTTATCGCATGGTGCTGAACCTTTCCGATATTCCGCGCCACGTTGGTACCGGCAAACGCGGAGACCTGGATGGCATTGTGGATGAGGATGACGAGGAAGTAATCGATGATGAAGAGCGTAAAGACCTGCTGAAACGCGCAACAGAGATAGACGAGAGCCATCTGACCGGACCTGTACTTCAGTTTTCTCTCTACGCGGGTCTATCCGACCTCCTTCCCAACTTCGACTACATAATCATCGACGAATTCCACAGGGCGGGGGCCCGTCAGTGGGAAGCAAGAGTAAAGCATCTGCTGGGGGATAATCCAAGTGCGAAGATTATCGGATTCTCCGCTACGCCGATGCGCATGGACGGCCGCGATATGCGTGAACTGTTCAATACTGATGTTGCTTCCGAAATGCATCTGAGCGACGCAATCGCCAATCGCCTCCTTCCGTTGCCGGTCTACTGGATCGGCATGATCGAGTTTGATGAGATAGACGAGGAAGGCACGGTAACTGAAAAGAAAAAGCAG
>JAGBND010000065.1 GCA_017634575.1 Bacillota bacterium | reverse complement strand
TTTCGGAGCATGGAGCATACGGACAGGCAGCTGTCTGTATCATCGTCTACAACCAGTGCCCGGATGCCCTGAAGCTCAGGCGTGTTTTCATTTTTGACGGTATGATTGGAAAGACGGCAGGGAATCGTTACAATAAATTCAGTGCCATTGCCTTCTTCGCTGATGACGGAAATGGTGCCGCCCATCATATCGACGATGCTCTTGGTGATGGCCATTCCCAGACCGGTACCCTGAATACCGCTGACCGTGCTGGTTTTCTCGCGTGTGAAAGCCTCAAAGATTGTCTTTTGGAAATCCCGGCTCATACCGATACCGGTATCCTTGATGCGGAATTCGAATACGGCATGCTCAGGAATCGGAGAATTCTTTTCCGATACGCAGAAGCTGATCGTGCCGCCATTAGGTGTAAACTTAATGGCATTGGACAGAATGTTCAGGAATACCTGATTCATACGCAGCTTGTCGACGATGATATCTTCGTTGACCACATTCTGGGTTTCAATATTGAGATTCAGCTGCTTGGCCGATACATTCGCATGAATAATGGTTCGAAGATCATGGATCAGATCAGGCAGATGAACCTCTGTCTCGTCCATGGTCATTTTGCCGCTTTCGATCCGGCTCATATCCAGCACATCATTAATCAGTGACAGCAGGTGCTGGGAAGAGACTGTAATCTTGCTCAGATAATCCTTTACTTCTTCTTTGTTATCTATATGGGATGTGGCCAGAGCTGTAAAGCCGACGATGGCGTTCATAGGCGTTCGGATATCATGAGACATATTGTTCAGGAAGGTGGTCTTGGCTTTGTTGGCATGCTCTGCCGCAACCAGCGCATTGGCCAGCGCATCCCGCTGGATACGGTCTTCACGGACAGATTCTGTTACGTCGCTATAGTATCCGCGCAGGCTTTGTCTTCCGTTTTCATCGGCCACAACCGTGCCGCCAAAGCGTGTATACATTTCATGACCATCGGGATGGATCCAGAGGTTGATGCACTCGGAAAGTTTTCCCGAAAGCATCTCTTCAATTCGTTTCATGACCCCCGGTCTTTCCGATTCGGGAACATGAGAATACCAGGCGTCATAGATTTCCTCTTCGGTCAGGTCTTTTCCGGCTATACCGAGGAGCTCCTTCATTTTGTCGTTCGCGCGAAGCCGGGAAGCTTTGCCTTCCTCCAGGGTCATATGCCACATGCCGAATCCGGCGTCAGCCATGATACCATCCGTATCGGCCAGCTCCTGCTTGCTGTATTCGAGTTCACGCTTGCGTTCCTCCTGCTCCAGCTGTTCGAGGCGGACTTCGGTGGTATCTGTTTTCAAAACTATACAGTATTCTGATTCGGGATCGACAGAGTAGAAGTCAAAACGTTTATAAAAGTGCCCGTCTTCCATGTCCACTTCAATATCTACGGAATAAGGCTCTTTGATCTTAAACATTTCAAATACGGTTTTTAAATCCATGGCTTCGCGGATCCGCTGACGATAGACTTCGTCCTCCGGCAGAGCAGGAATGATCTGCGATTCCAGATATTCCCGGTAGGATCCGTGTTTCACCCTGGGGAAGATATTGCCATGGGCAATCATACTGGCGTCACCGATGGCAACATCATAAATATCACGGGCGATATAGGCTACCAGGTCGAACTGTTTAGCCAGAATTTTACCGTTGATGGTAGAGGCCAGCTTTTCCGGGTTGTTGGATTCTTCTGTGATGAATGCAATCAGATTGCCGGACATAGGGTGTCTGGTGACATTGGCAGTAATCTTTACATAGAAAACCGCGTTGTTTGGAAGCCGGGAGTAGAGCACTTTGTTTACGGCCACCACACCGTCCATGTAGGATTTGGTTAATGCATCGATGCTGAATGTATCCAGGAACAGCTGCCTTTCCTCGGCGATGGGCAAATAGGATGAGCGCACAGTCAGATATTCCGTGTAGGTGCTTTGCCCGTTTTCCGGAAGAAAATCGGAGGTGCCGTTTGATTCTTCCACATAGTTTTCGGTCAGGTTGGCCCGTACCCGCGCCAGAAGATCGTCGTTGGTCTGATGAAAGCTTTCGCCCAGACTGTTATAGACGCTCTGCAGCTGCTCCTCATACCGTTTCCAGCGGGTGATGTCTGTAAAAGTGGCGTAGATATAATGGGCTTCGTAATCTTCGATAAAGGCAAAGTGGATCGTGCACCAGATCAGATTCCCTTTCCGTGTGGTTTGACGGATGGTGATATCCAGTTCATTATCTGATTTACCATGATTGTCCAGAATATCCCTGAGGATCTGGCGATCTTCCGGCCATGTGTTTTCAAACAGATGATCACCGTCCATCAGGTCCAGGGCTTCTTCCTGCGTCTTGCATTCCATCAGCGTGACGAATGACGGCGTAACATATTCGGCGCAGAGTCTGCCGTTTTCGTTTCGTCTGAACAGACAGGCAATGTTATTTACCTGATAAACGACACGCATAAAATTCTGGTGCAGATCATTTTCCGGAGAGATATTAGTCATTTGTTTATCACGATTCATAACGATGAGTGCTCCCTTCCAAGTATAAGGAACCTGTAAAATTAATTGTGATTATAATGGAAATAGACGCATCTTTCAATACCGGAAAAAAGTTGTAACCGAACCGTTGCAATCTATTAACAGATTGTGAATTTCTTCCGATAGCATCTTGATTCTCTCTAAAAAGCGTTGTACAATGAAATCAGATAAAGACTACAACAGAATACATCAGGAGGTATCATGCATGGAAAAGAACTTGACTGAATACTTAAGCAACATTCGATCTGAACTTACTAAAAGCAACTGGCATTACACCCCGGACCGCGCTGCCGAGATCGTTCTTCGCAATATTGAATACCTTCAAAAAGCCTATAACGACTCGGAACCCTCCTGGGACGCAGCCATGGAGATCGGATTTGACACCAACACATAAGAAAAATCACAAACAGAAAGACGCAGCATGAAAGCTGCGCCTTTTTTATTTGTTTTATTACGATAGCTATATGGCGGCGCCAACAATTGTTTTCAGCTTTCAAATCCCCTGACAAGATCCTCCAGGGTATCTCTTCTTCGAATCAGCCGGACCTGGTCATCTTCGCCGATCAAAACCTCCGCCGGACGGAGCCGGTTATTGTAATTGGAAGCCATGCTGTAGCCATAGGCGCCGGCATCGCATACGATGACAAGATCGTTTTCCTCCATCTGAGGAAGCTCCCGGTCTTTCGCCAGGATATCGCCGGACTCACAGATGTTGCCGACTACTGTGTAGGAAAGCACGGGCGCATTTTCTCTTACCGGCCAGGTTTCGATTTTATGATAAGAATCATACAGCACAGGCCGCATCAGCACATTAAAGCCGATGTCGGTGCCGCAGTAAAGATGGCCGGCATTTTCCTTGATGGCATGGACTCTGCCCAGAAGCACGCAGCTTTCGGCTGAAATGTAGCGGCCCGGCTCGATGGCAAAACTGATTTCTTTCCCGTTGGATTCAGGATACAGCGCGGCATACTTTTTGGAGAAATCTGCAAAAAGTTGATCCAGCGAACGGCCCAGAGAAGACAGATCCAGTCTTTTCTGGGTTTTTTCATCGTATGGCATGCCGAAGCCGCCGCCCAGATCGATTAATTCCAGACCGGGGACCTTTTCGGCAGCTGCAAGCAGGGCTTTTACGCCTTCCAGATAGATTTCCCCATCCAGGAAGAAGGACCCGATATGCTGGTTAAGGGCCTTTAGCCTGAGAGAGGCTTCCCGGCAGATTTTCACTGCCTCGTTCAGCTGATCTTCGGGAATGGCAAACTTCGTTTTCTTACCGCCGGTGACCACTTTTTCACTGTGGCCGGCGCCGATGCCGGTATTGATCCGAAGAGAAACGCTGGCTCCCGGAAAATGGGCCGCAAACCGGCGAAGCTGGCTGATGGAGTCCAGGCTGACGCAAATGCCGCGCTCGACGGCATATGCCATTTCTTCTATGCTGACATTATTGCTGATGTAAAAGATTTCTTCCGGCAAAAAGCCCGCCTTTTCTTCCACATAGATCTCGCCGGGGGACATGGCGTCCACGTGCAGGCCTTCTTCCCGGGCGATTTTAAGCAGCGTCAGGTTGCTGTTGGCCTTAACAGAGTAGTGAACCGTAAAATTCGGATAGGTTACCAGATTCTTCATTTCCCGGCAGCGGGTTCTGAAAACGCGTTCATTGTATACATAAAGGGGTGTGGCGTAGGTATCCGCCAGTTCTTCCGGCCGGATATTCTGAAAAAAACGGGGGTCTTTCATAGGGGAATAATCTCCTTTTAGGGCTTTGGTCTAAGCTGCATCCGGTGCAGCTTAGACCGGGACGAAAAGCTTTAGATGGATGCAGGAAAAGCAAAGAAATGCTTAACCCTTTACGGCATCCTCGTAGGCGGCAAGGGTTCCCTCGGCACGGATTTTCTTAAGAATGCGGATCACCGCTTCTTCGAAACCGTTAACCTGGCGCAGATCCTGGCCCCAGAAATCTTCGTTAGTCATGACGGCATGAACCAGATCTTCTGCGGAATCGTCTTTGTGATCATAGAAGAATTCGAGCACCTTCCGATCGTCGGAAATGGTGTACTCGTTTCCTTTCGGACGGCGGCAGATGAGGCCGGCATCCGTCAGAGACTGGATATCATTCGAATAGAAGGCGACATAAGCTGCGAAGGAGGTGGTCAGGCAGGGCGGAAGCTTGCCAAAGGTTTCCACATAGTCCAGGAAAGTAGGCATGTTTCTGGCGCGCCACTTGGAAGTGGAGTTCAGGGTGATGCTCATCAGCTCGTGATTGACGAAGGGGTTGTTGAAACGATCCTGCACCGCTGAAGCAAACTGCTTGCAGTCCTCCTTGTCCAGCGGAAGGGTGGGGATAACCTCTTCGTAGAGCATTTTGTTCATATAGCCAAGAATGGTTTCGTTCTGCATGCAGTCGCGGACAATATCAAAACCGGCCAGATAGGCGCCGGGAACGAATCCGGTATGGGCGCCGTTCAGGATGCGCACCTTTCTCTTTTTGTAAGGCGTAACATCAGGAACCACAATAACCGGCACGCCGGCAGCCTTGAAGGGAAGTCTCTCTTCCAGACCCTCCGGACCTTCGATAACCCAGATGCCGAAAACCTCGCCTACATCGGTCAGAGGATCATCGTATCCGTTTTCTTCGGCAAGACGCTTCACTTCTTCCTGATCGCGGATGCGGCCGGGAACGATGCGGTCTACCAGGGTGGAGCAGAAGATGTTTTCTTCATCGATCCATTTTTTGAAATCTGAGGAAAGATTCCAGTCGTCGATATATTGATGGACGCACTTTAACAGCTCTTTGCCGTTGTTGTCGATCAGCTCGCAGGAGAGCATGACGATGCCCGGTTTCTTTGCCATAAAACGCTCATACAGGAAACGGGTCAGCTTGGCAGGAAAGCTGATGGGAGGATTCTGATCGAAGGCGCTTTCGGTATCGTGCACGATGCCCGCTTCGGTGGTATTGGATACGATAATTTCCAGATCGTCGCTGCTGGCGATTTTCAGGACCTCGTCCCACTGACCATAGGGGTTCAGGCAGCGGCTGACGGAAGAGATGACCCGTTTGTCATCGATTTTTTCGCCGTTCTCGCGGCCGCGCAGGTACAGGGTGTACAGACCTTCCTGTTTGTTGATGTAGTCGGTAAGACCCTGGGCAATCGGCTGAACCAGGACTTCTTTTCCGTTCCATCCGGCCTTCTCGTTGGCCACATCGAAGAAGTAGTCCACAAAAGCCCGAAGGAAGTTGCCCTCGCCGAACTGGAGCACCTTTTCGGGGGCATTTTCCAGGATATAACCCTGGTAGCCGGATTTTTTAAGGACATCATAGTTTAACAGTTCCATTTTATTTCCTCCTGTATCATGATGACTTGAAAATATGAGTAAAAGACAGACAAAAACCGCTCTTTTAGGCAAAGAGAGATAATTGTAAGTATCTTACAACGCGTGGGGGTATTTTGTCAATGCAACAGAGCAAGAAGCCATGACAGGTGAATTATACCCAAAAAGCCTCACAAAAAACATGAAATTGCCAATGGCGAAATTGGGCAAAAAGCTGTATAATGTATGAGATATCTAATGGCTTTTGCGAAGCGGTATTTCATATTCCACATATGAAGAAATGGGAGGTTCATATGCAGCTGGGCATTCGATTGCATGACGTCAACCATGCTTTATCCTCTGAAGAGCAGACCCTTGAGAAGCGTCTGGAAAAGGCAAGGGAAGAGGGGTTTTCCTGCGTTCACCTGGCCCTTTCCAAGTGCATAGGCCAGATCACCTTTGATGACGCGGCCCTGAATGAAGGCCTTGCGGCCTATCTAACGCGCCTTTTCAGAAAGAACGAACTGGATCTGGCGGTTTTGGGCTGCTATCTCAATCTGGCGCATCCTGATCCGCAGAAAATTCTGGAATTTCAGTCCAGGTACTACGCTCATCTTAGGGTAGCTTCCCTTTGCCGGTGCAGCATGGTTGGAACCGAAACCGGCGCGCCCAATGCTGCGTACAAGCGGGATGAAAACACCCACTCCAAAGAAGCGCTGGAAACCTTCATCCGGAATCTGGAGCCGGTGATGGAATGCGCCGAGCACTACGGTGTGGCCATTGCCATTGAACCGGTGGTGAACCATATTGTCTATAACGCAGACAGAGCGCTTGAGGTGATTCGAAGCATCGGCAGCCGGAATCTGCGCATCATTTTCGATCCGGTCAATCTTCTCGGTCCGGAGAATGTGGATCAGAAAGACGCGGTTCTTCAGGATGCCATGGAAAAGCTTTGCGATCACATTGCCATGGTTCATCTGAAGGATTACATCCGCAAACCGGATCAGCTCATCAGCGTGGCGGCCGGCACAGGCGAGATGGACTATAGGGAAATCCTTCGTTTCCTGAAAGCCAGAAAGCCATATATTCAGGCTACGCTGGAAAATACCACAAACGAGAACGCCGTCAGCTCAAGACGGCTTCTGGAGCAGATCTATCAGGCTGTCTGACCCAGGCTGCTCTGCCTGGAACAGCCGGCGCTTCAAAAAAGCGGGCCGTCAGATGCCGGCTGCTTCCTCTCCAGCTGTCAAAGCCCTCCGGCTTTATGTGAGGACCGTAGGCGCAGCTTTCAAAAGAGCAAAGGCCGAAGTCTCTCCAGGGACGGGCAAGATAGATGCTCTTTTCGGGGACGGAAGGATCGCAGGTGAAGCTGCAGTATCGGAAGGTGAAGCCTTCACTCATCTCTTCCCAGTGAGCCGGCGCGGCAATAAAACCGTTTGTTCTTCCGTCCGGGATCTGACGGATTTCACACGCATTGAACAGACAGCTTCCGCAGCCGAATATATAATCCACGCTTCCCTCGATGAGGCAATCGGAAATATCCATTTTCAGCGGATGGCTTTTTCTGAGCTCGTCGGGAAGAAAATCCTTGTACCGGGCGACCAGATCCAGGGGAAGAGGCCCTAAGAACAGGGTATCCTGGGTGGAGAAGAGATGGCATTTCTCCATATGGAATCTGTCGCCGTATACACTGAGCGCTACCTCCTGACCTTTTGATACAGGATCCAGCGCATCGTTGCGGATGGATAAAGAGCGAAGGGTGATGTCATCTGCCGTGACCGCCAGGGTGTAGGTCCGAAATGTGTTGTATTCCCGGCCCTGTTCGTCCAGCTTTCGGGCATAGTCGGAGCCGGTCAGAACTGTTTTTTCCGGACCTTCTCCTACAAGGGTAATGGAAGGCGCGCGCAGGACAACTTTCTGGCGATAGCAACCTTCCTTTAAATGCAGCGTATCTCCCGGAAGAGCCTTGTCGGCTGCTTCCTGAAGATTATCCCCGGGCGAGAGATAATAATCAGCCATAAATTCAGATTCCTTTCCCGGATCAGATTTGGATCGGATATGGCAGCAAACAGTGCCTTCAACCTCGCTGATTATAGCATTCCCACGTTCCGGCTGTCCAGTTTGAAGGTCGAGAATATCCGTTTTGTGCATATAACTCATCCCTTTTGGATATGTCAGGAGAATCCGGAAGATGTTACAATGGGAACAATGATTTTCGTGATTCTTGGGTTATAGGAATTGAGATATGCGATGAACCCTCAGTTTAGTTTTAAGCAATACAGGGCTATTGACCTGACTTTGTTTGGAGTGATATTAGGCGTGCTGGAAACGCTTCTGGTAAAGGCAGCCTCCTATTGGTTTGCCGACCAGCTTTACTCGGTTTCCATTGTCGGCGCGCTGACAGCGATTGTGCTGATCAGGTGGGAGCCCTTTGCAGCGATCCATGCTGCTCTCGGCGGACTGGTTCTGTGCTTTGCCTCCGGCGCACAGCCATCCCAGTACGCTGTTTATATAATAGGTAATCTTTTTTCCATGCTGATGCTGATCCCTCTGAAACTCATCGGCTCGGAAAAAATACGTCAGGATGCGTTCAAAAGTGTCGTTTTCGGCATCGGAACGCTGCTCCTGATGCAGCTGGGAAGGGCAGCGGTTGCATTTGTTCTGGGCACGCCCTTTCAAAACCTGGGCGGTTTCTTTACCACCGATGCCCTGTCCCTGCTTTTTACAGGCGTAGTCATATGGGTTGCAAGACGCATGGACGGCATTTTTGAAAACCAAAAGCATTATCTACTGCGATTACATAAATCAGAAGAAGAAAAAGGAGGGTACTGATGAAATCAAAAGCAGCAGATTTTCTCATCTATGATGAGGCTTCGGGTACTTATAAAGAGAATCCGGAGCAAGCTGTCCGCGATGACGTGGAGAAGCACTATTGGCTCCATGTCGGACGGACAATTCTGAAGGATTGGCGTTTATACCTCATGCTGATCCCGATGATCCTTGTGTTCCTTTTCTGGCGCTATTTCCCGATGTATGAACTCCTGGGATGCTTTAAGGTATCGGATGAGGTTCTTCCGGTATCCGAGCAGCTGTTTTCGGGCTTTTCGTACTTTAAGCGCCTGCTGGTTGGCGGAGACGATCTTTCTGCTGAATTCTGGCGTGCGATGCGCAACACGTTTATCCTCAGCTTCTATGGTTTGTGTTTCGGTTTCCCGATGCCGATCATTCTGGCTCTGTTCTTTAACGAAGTCAAATCCAACATCGCCCGTAGTGTTTACCAGGTACTGACCTACCTTCCGAAGTTCATGTCGACCGTTGTCATGACATCTCTGGTGGTCATGCTTGTCAAGCAGGGTTCTCTGACCTCCGGCATGGGTATTGTTTCTCAGGCGCTGTCTTCCCTTGGATGGATTTCCGCAGATGTTGCCAAATCGGGTATGCTGAACAATCCCGCGTTCTTCCGCCCGATCTACATTATCAGCGGTATCTGGGAGGGAGCAGGCTACGACAGTATCGTGTTCTTTGCTGCCATCATCGCGATTTCTCCGACCAGCTATGAAGCGGCACAGATCGACGGTGCAGGAAAATGGGCGCAGATGCGCTATGTTGTATTGCCGAGCATTCTCGCTACGATTGTCATTATGCTGATCACGAGAATCGGTTCTCTTCTCAACATCGGTTATGAAAAGGTACTTCTTCTTTATAATACCAATACCTATGTCACGGCTGATGTAGTTTCCACCTTTGCCCAGAGGTATGGCCTTGGCGGAGCCGCGAAGGGAATTGCTTCCGCAGCTGAAATGATGAACAACGTCGTTGGCATGCTTTTGGTTATCGGCGCCAACACGATTGCCCGCAAGGCTTCGGATGTATCGCTCTATTAAAGAAAGGGGATCGTCATGAAAAGAAAACTCGAGGTATCAGAGCTGATTTTCAAAATTATCAGCTATACGCTGCTTACCGTGTTTGCGCTGGCGTGCCTCTATCCTTTTGTGTATGCGATCTCCGCGGCCATCAGCGGACGCAGCGCAGTTGAATACGGTGAGATCGTGTTGTTCCCGAAGGCGATCCAGTTTGACGCCTTCAAGAGAATGTTCTCAGACAATATGTTCTGGAACGCCTATTCCAACACCCTGTTCATTACGTTCTATGGAACCATCTGGGCGCTTCTGTATTCGATCCTTGGCGCCTATGCGCTTTCCAAAAAACGTCTTTTGTTCAGAAAGTTCTTCAATTTCTTCCTGGTCTTTACCATGTGGTTTGCAGCTGGTATCGTTCCTCAGTACCTGAACTACCTGGACACCCAGAAGGTGTTTCAGGCCATCGGCATTACGGATGATAAATGGCTGGTTGTCATTGCCATGGGTATGGCGGCCATGAACATCATCCTGCTGAGAAATGCCTTTGAAGGCGTGCCCAGTGAAATTGAAGAGGCTGCCATCGTGGATGGCGCCAGTGAATTCCAGGTACTGACAAAGGTTTACCTGCCCATGAGCAAGTCCACCATCGCAACCGTTGCTTTGTTCTTCGGTATCTCCCGTTGGAATGGATACTTCTGGGCGAGGCAGATGATCTCCAACTCCAATGAACACCCGCTGCAGGTATTCATCCGGCTCAGGCTGGAGGAGTTCACCGATGCGGAAGCCATGGCCGGCTGGAATCAGCCCTATGCTTCCGACTCCGTGATTTATGCTTTGATCGTCTGCTCCATCGTACCGATTCTGATTATTTATCCCTTTATTCAGAAGTACTTCGCAAAAGGCACTAATGTTGGCGGTGTGAAAGAGTAATCTTCATTCAGCTGCAATTTAAGATAGTGTAGAGATTTTACAAAGGAGAAAATTATGAAAAGAAAAAGTTCAGTCATTGCTCTTATGCTCGTAGCTGTTCTGGCCCTTGGCCTGCTTGCCGGCTGCAGCAGCAAAATTGATGTTGACCAGTATCAGCAAAGCCAGGCCAGCCAGGAAACTTCCCAGGCTTCCCAGGCTGCCGATACAAATACCAGCACTTCCACCGAAGATGCTGCAGCTCCTACCGAAACAGCCGCTGCCGGTGAGCTGACCTATGCGGATGGCACCGTTCTTCGCATGGCTACCGGTTACAACTCCACCAAGACCGGTCTTTCCATGGATGCCGAAGTTGCAGGCGAGGGTATTACTCTGGCCGATGGCATCACCTATCATGCCGGCGATCTGAAACCCACCTGGGTAGAGGTTCAGAATGTTCTGGGCATCAAGATCGAAGACAAGTATCAGGGCAACAGTGCTTCTGATGAATTCGACTACTGGAAAGAGCGTATGGGTGATGTGGATATGCTTTCCGGTAACGCCAGCAAGCTGACCGAGTACGGCGAACAGGGCGTCATCGTTAATATCGCCCAGTATCTGGATCAGATGCCCAACTTCAAGGCTTATCTGGAAGCCAACCCCATTGTCCGTCTTTCCATTACCGGCAACACCGATACCGGTGCGATCTATTTCTCTCCCTACTTTGATGGTGTTAACGATATCGAGCGTATGCCTCTGATGCGTGTGGACATGGTCGAGAAGCTGCTGGACGGCGAAGGCGAATTTACTGCTTCTGCCAGCAACAAGACAGCTGAACCGGTTTACACCAACTATATGCCCGCTTCCGGAAAGATTGAAATCGAGACCGTGAAGGCCGATGGATCCGGAACCGAAATGGTTACCAAAGACTATGATGCTTCCGGCAACATCATCGTAAAGATGAACGAAGCCGGTTCCATGGACGGTGTAGCTGCCGTTAATATGCTTCGTACCTATATCGACGAGTGCTACGGCGGATACTATGGAACCAAACGTTCCGATCTGTTCGTTGGACAGAACGCCTGCTGGGATGCAGATGAGCTGGTTGCGCTGCTTCGCTGCGTCGTTGCTAACCCCCAGACCCTCAACGGCACCGATTCCATTCAGGGACTGTTCGCCCGTGAAGATGACAACAACCAGCGCCGCGTCGACATGGTCCGTTTTGCCGGCCATCTGTTTGGTGTCCGCGGACTTGAATCCCGTCAGGACTATCTGTACTTCGATGTTGATGGAACCCTGAAAGATGCTCGTCAGAGTGTTGATGCTTACCTTGCAATGGAAAGAATGAATGCCATGGCAAAGGAAGGCCTGATCTCCGAAAACTTCATGAACACCGCCGAAGGCAAGACGAAACAGTATCTGGAGAACGATTCCGGCTTTATGCACTACGACTACAACCAGACCCAGACCCTGTACAACGATCCCAGCCAGGGCGTTTTCCAGGATGGCGAAAAGTACATGGCAGTCATGGTTCCCGTTGCCTGCTGGTTTGATGGAACCAACGGCGGCAACTATATGCGCTTCACCGAGTCCTGGAGATCTGTTAAGACCGATGGATGGGGAATCTCTGCAGCCGGCGTACAGGGCAATCCTGACAAGCTGAATGCTGCCCTTAAACTGATCGACTATGCATACTCACCCGAAGGCATGATTCTCATGAGCTATGGTCCCGATGCATTCATCAAGACTAATGCTGATGGAAGCTATGTCACATTTGAATTCAACGGAAAGCAGATGCCCGAGATTGCTGACGCTACCCGTGCCGAGCTTTGGGAGAAGGCAAGCGGCAACTACACCAACTATGCCCGTCAGTACCTTGGTTCTACCCTGAGCTTTGCAAAGAGCCAGGCTTTCGAATATCAGTGCACCTCTGATGTCGGCCGTGAAGGCGCAGGCTACATTTCCAAGGCTATCGCCCTTGGAACCATCAAACATCCGGAGTTGGCGATTACCGAGAATCCGTGGTACATGTCCGTTCCTACCGTTCTTCCGAACACCAAGTCCGAAAACGATATGCTCAACACCTACACGCAGCTGACCTCTAAGGGTAAATTCAACTCTGCCAAAGACGGCGAGAATCTGTTCGTTAACCAGATCGTTGCCGGTTATACTGAGGAAGGCATGGGAAGCGAAGAAGCTTCTGTCGCCAAGGTCTCTGAAGAGTGGGGCGGCAAACAGTATCTGGCTCTGAAGCAGGATGCCTGGAACCGTCTGAGCGCCTACTACAGCACACTGAACTAATTACTATCAGTAAAGTGAAACTGCCCTTCGTCAGCTGATGAGGGCATTGGCAAAGCGGGAAGAGAAGCCTGTAAATGGTTCTCTTCCTCTTTGCCGGATTCTTCAGCAAGGAGGAGTAAAAGGTTAACATGTATAAAAAACAGCTAACATTGCAGAAGATCCTTTGCTTTCTGGCAATTGCGTCGAGCGCGGTGATTTTCCTTTACTCGCTCGGAATAATGACCGACCTTTATGACACGCTGTACTCGACAATGAAGAACCCTGCCAATCTGGAAGAGACCGATGTTCCCGGTTCGATTGTGTATTACAACATGCAGGTGTTCAACGCCTACTTTCTGAAGGAGGCTATTGTTCTGATTCTGATTTCGTGTCTTCTGTTCCTGACCAATTCCCATATCCGCAGGAAGTACTACATCGGCAACTATATTGCGGTGGGTCTTTTTGCGGTAAGCAATATCTATGTGGCCATCGAAGCCCATGGATATATCGAAGCCTATAAAGAACGTTTCCTGAGAGTGGATTTTGCAGCCCTTAAGGAGCATGCAGAGATGTGGAAAACGATATACACGGAGTCTACCTTCTGGTTTGACATTCACTACCTGGTATTTGCCATCTCCATCCTGACCGCGATTGCTCTGGTCTGCTGCACCATCTGGAAGGTCCGTCTGATGAAGGAAGAAAAGAACCTGATCGAGACAGGAAAGGAGGAAGCGGCATGAGTGAAGAAAAACAGATCCGCCTGGACCGCATGCGCTATACCAAAAACTCGTTGGCCTCAACCCTGGCGATCGCTGCTATCCTGTTTGATGTCTTCTATTTTATCAGCATCTATGAATCCAATGTAGGATCCTGGTACTACAACATCCTGATGGGCGCCTCTATTCTTTACAACCTGATCTTCATGTTGGCTGCGTTTTTAAGCTCCGAAGGTATCAAGAATTACAAGATTCCTTATGCCTATGTGCTGGTAGTCCTTGGCGTGATCCAGATTATCCGGATTTTCATTTATCCTGTCCGGGCGCACAGCTCCAGTGTGACCATTCAGGATCAGGCTGTGATTGTCATGGAAACAGCCCAGTTTGTCAGATGTGTTTTGTACCTTCTGCTGTCGGCCATCTGCCTGATAGCCAGTGCTGTGGTTGGCTACATAAGAAGCCGCGCCCTTAAACAGCACCTCGAAACTCTGAACATTCAGTCAGCTTAAGGGGGAGGTTAACAATGGCACATCTTGATATTCAGCATATCGACAAAATATATGACAACAATGTGCAGGCGGTTTACGACTTTAACCTGGATGTGCAGGACGGAGAGCTGATCGTTCTGGTCGGCCCTTCCGGATGCGGCAAATCCACCTCGCTGCGCATGATCGCAGGTCTTGAGGATATCTCAGCCGGTCATGTCTTTCTGGATGACAAAGAGATTACCCAGACCCCTGCCAAAGACCGTGATATGGCAATGGTTTTCCAGAACTATGCGCTGTACGGCCATATGACCATTTATGAAAACATGGCCTTTTCCCTGACGCTTAGAAAAGAAAATCCCAATGTCATTCACAAAAAGGTGCTGGCAGCTGCAGAGATTCTTGGACTGACCTCTCAGCTCAACAAGAAGCCTGCCCAGCTTTCAGGCGGACAGCGTCAGAGGGTTGCCATGGGCCGTTCCATTGTCAGAAATCCCAAGGTTTTCCTTTTTGACGAACCTTTGTCCAACCTGGATGCCAAGCTGCGCGGCGCCACCAGACGTGAGATTTTGCTGCTTCATAAGCGGCTGAAGGCTACCATGCTTTACGTTACCCACGATCAGACGGAAGCCCTGACCCTGGCGGACCGCATTGTCTGTATGTCCATGGGTCATGTGCAGCAGGTAGGCACGCCTCTGGAACTGTACGATGCGCCCCGCAACCACTTCGTAGCCAGCTTCATCGGTCTTCCGCCCATGAACTTCTTCGACGTGACCGTGCGCGAGAACAAACTGGAAGGAAAAGGCTTTACCCTTGCTCTTTCCGAGGAAGACAAGAAGATCCTCTCCGCCTATGCAGGCAAAGAGATCGAGCTGGGCGTCAGACCTGAGAACGTCCTGAAGGGCGATGATCTGAAGCTGAATGTATTCTCCAACGAGAACCTCGGCATGAACACCCTGGTAAACGGACATATCGGCGACGGCAACCGTATTTCCGCCAAGCTTCGCGGATGGTTTGACTATCACGAAGGCGATGACGTGGGCGTTACCTTTGCTCAGAAACATTTCTTTGATAAAGAAACCGGAGATGCTATCGGAAGGAGGATAAACGCATGAGTGCAAAAGTAGAAAACGGCGTGAAAAACGCCAGCCATATGCCGGAATTTTTGCGCAAACTGATCGTTGGGCTCAAACGGAAACCCTCGATCATTCCTCTGCTGGTTCTTCTGATTGCTTTCTTCTATTATTCACTTAACCTGACTCACATCTCCGATACCACCGCAAAAATCCAGGGAAGCGGAATGGGCCTGTGTGCATTTGCCACCATGCTTTTCTCCATGCTTTCATTGGTCTGCTTCCTGAATGCGTTTCCCCGCAGAAAGAAGCCGGTCATCGCGATGGTCGTGCTGATGTGCGTGATGTTCGCAGTGATTATTTTCTGCGATGTCTACTATTCCAATCTGATTACTACAGCGCTGACTCGTGCGGAAAATCCCATCAAGCTGGATGCTTCCACGGTATATATTGCGCAGGCCTACAACGTGCTTCAGGATCATATTGTGATTGAAGTAATCGGTGTTGTACTGATCGCCCTGATGCCTCTTTACACCAAGCTTCTTCGTAAGATCAAAACCTCTGTTGTGGTGGAGGATTACGGCAAGCTGGATGCAATTGACATCTCCGGCGAAGATGATTGATCGATCATAAAGCATTAAGGACCGCACCGCACCCGCCCCGCCTTCAGCCTGTACCTTCTGGCGCAGGATGAACAGGGTGCGTGCGGGGGCGGTCTTATGCGATGAACCTAAAAAAAGAGAGATATTCCATGGCATCATCCGAGAAAAAGAAAAAAAGACTGGCTCCTGAGGAAAGCAAGGCGGCTTCGGAGTATTATGAACTCCACACGGATGCCGTCAAAGATCTGGTGGAAGCCAACGAAGAAAATTCACCGGAGGTTTCCGAGGAGGAACTTAGAAAATACCAATCCGGTCCAAAGCTGCGTATTCCGGGATGGATCAAAGCAGTGCTGGTGAAGATGTGGTTTGCCGGTTCCGTCTGCTTTTTTATCTTCTGGGGACTGAGTACGTATCTCACGGCTCACCTCGATCTGATGCTGGTCTTTGCCATTGCGCTCGGTGTCGTCACGGATATTCTTACCAATAACATTCTCCGATTTATGGCCAAGGGCCGTGCGGACAATGACCGTTTTATGATGTTCCCCAAAAAACGGTACCTGACCTTTATCTGGAATATCTTTTACGCGATGCTGCTGCTGGTTTGTGTGGATGTTCTATACAACCTGATCAATATCGTGTTAGCACCTCTGTCTGCTGATGGAAGGCAGGTGCTGGGTGTCGGCCCTATCCTGTTTGGTGTTTTCTATACGGGATTTGATCTGCTTTTCATCTTAATGAAACGTACCATGATTCATCTTGTGCAGGATGCCAAGCGAAAGACTGAAGAAGGTGGTTGACTTTCCATATGAGTATATCAGTAGTTTATATCGGTTCAAGCAGCGCGTGCTTTGAACTTGCCGGCAGTAATCCCTATTACGCGCCGGAACCTTTTCAGGTCTTCCTGAACGAGGACTTGAAATTTGAATGTGATACGAATGTCTTTTCTCTCTTCGATCTGAAACCGCAGCAGCGTTATCTTTTGAAGGCTGTCTTTTCCGATCGGGTGGAAGAGCTTGAATTTGAAACCGCATACGAGAGCTGCTGCCTGAATGTCAAGGATTTCGGTGCCTGCGGCGATGGCGTTCATGATGACACTTCCGCCATTCGCATGGCTGTATCCTACATGCCGCCGAAGGGGAGACTGCTTTTCCCCGAAGGCACGTATCTGACCAGGCCTATTGTGCTGAAAAGCCACATGACCCTGGATCTTCAGGAGAATGCAACGATCCTTGGCTGGCGGAACCGGGAGGATTATCCGATCTGTCCCGGCGTTCTGCAGGACGAATTTGGCCGGGAGGTCTATTTCGGCGGTTTCGAGGGTTATGCCATTCCCATGTACGAGTCCCTGATTACCGGTCAATACATCGAAGATGTGGCGATCGTCGGTAAAGGCGCCGTGAACGGCAGCGGCGAAGAGGGCGGTTTCTGGAAGGGATTTCGCGAGTTCCCTGCAGCCAGACCGAGACTGATGTTTTTTAACCGCTGCAAAGATGTCACCCTTCATGGCGTACTGGCCTGCAATTCGCCTTCCTGGAATCTGCATCCCTATTATTCAGAAAATGTTAGGATTCTGGACGTGAAGGTTCAGGCGCCGAAGGTCAGTCCCAATACGGATGCCATCGATCCTGAATCCTGTGATTATGTGGACATCATCGGCTGCCGTTTCTCGGTTGGAGATGACTGCATTGCCATCAAGTCCAGCAAAATCGAACTGGGACAAAAGCTTAACAAGCCGGCTGATCATCATACCATCCGCAACTGCCTGATGGAATTTGGCCATGGGGCTGTCACCCTGGGAAGCGAAATCGGCGCTGGCGTGACCAATTTGTCTGTCTCTCAATGCTATTTCAAAAAGACGGACCGCGGTCTTCGCATTAAAAGCCGCCGGGGACGGGGAAAGAACTGCTATCTGAATGACGTGCTGTTTGAGAACATCCGTATGGATGGCGTGCTGACCCCCATTGCAGTGAATATGTGGTACAACGCCTGCGATCCGGACAGCGAAAGCGAATATGTCTGGTCCCGCAAAGCTTTGCCGGTGGACGAAAGAACGCCCAGGATGGGATCCTTCTGCTTCAGAAATCTTGTCTGTACCGATGCGGAAGTTGCCGCCTGCTACATTGACGGTCTTCCGGAATCGCCGATTGAAAAAGTGGTGATCGAGCATGTAAGCATTTCTTTTGCCGAGGATGCAAAGCCGGGCGTTCCCATTATGGAAAACTTTGCGAAAAAGCGGTGCCGGCTGGGCCTTTATCTGGATAATGTACGGCATATCTCGGTAAAAGATGTATCCCTGCAGGGCGTGGAAGGAGAAGCGCTTCTGACGCAGCACTGTGAGACACTGGAAACGGAAGATATCCGAAAGGGCTGATCATGTACGAACAGATTGATGCATATGTGAAACGGCTCATTAAGGAGTCGACGCCTGAGAAAACGATCTGGAATATTGAAACGATCCGTCAGGGCAAGAAAACCTCGTGGAACTATATCGACGGATGCATGATGACAGCGCTGCTGTCCATGGATGAGCTTTTCCCTGACGACGGATATTTTGGCTTTGTGGAGCATTTCATCGATTCCTTCGTGCAGGAAGATGGAACCATCCGGACTTATTCTCAGGAAAAGTTCAATCTCGATGATATCAATGAAGGACGTGTGCTGTTTGAGCTTTACCGGCGCACGGGAAAAGAAAAATACAAAAAAGCAGCTGAGCTTTTATACGATCAGCTGGAAAAACAGCCCAGAACAGGGGAAGGAAACTTCTGGCACAAGCTGATTTATCCGAACCAGGTCTGGCTGGACGGCATTTATATGGCGCAGCCCTTCTATGCGCTTTACGAGAAAAACTTTGGCAAGGGTGATTACAGCGATCTGCTTCATCAGATTGAAACCGTGAGAGAGCGGATGTTTGATGAAGAAAAGAAGCTGTATTACCACGGATATGACCAGAGCAAAAAAGCCTTCTGGGCGGATCCCGAAACCGGCCGTTCAGCAAGCTTCTGGCTCAGAAGCATCGGCTGGTTTGCGGTTGCCATGGCGGATCTTCTGGACATTCTTTCCGAATCCGGGACCAGAGATACAATCAGCCGCATTTTTACCGAACTGATGGAAGGCGTCAGCGCCTATCAGGATCCGGATACCGGCATGTATTATCAGGTGCCGGATCAGCCGGGACGGGAGGGCAACTACCTGGAAACCAGCGGCAGCAGCATGCTGGCCTACGCTATGCTGAAGGGGTCCAGACTTGGCGTTCTTCCAAAAGAATATGCCGCAAAAGGCCATAAAGCCTTCGACGGCATTGTGAAGAAATATCTGTCCTTTGAGGATGGACAGCTGAACCTTGGCGGAATCTGTCTGGTGGCCGGCCTTGGACCGGAGAACAACAGAAGACGGGACGGAACCTATGCTTATTATATTTCCGAGCCTGTCGTTCAGGGGGATGCAAAGGGCGTCGCGCCTTTCATTCTGTGCTATACGGAAATTCTGCGGGAGAACGGCTAAGCAGTAAAACGGCAGGATAGAGGAACCGGAATCCCGGAATGCATTTACAGGGGGATCTTGATGCTCTCGCTGTCCATCGCCTTGGGTTTTTCGTTCTGCTTCTGCTCCTGGTAGTGAAGAGGGGAAATGCCATATTTGCGGCTGAAGACCCTGGAGAAGTACAAGGGATCGTGAAAACCGCAGAGATGGCAGACTTCCGATATACTCACCGTTTTTGATTCATCGGAGCTGAGACGTTCCGCGGCTGATTGAAGCCGGGTGTTCATCAGAAGCTGGTGAGGGGTGATGCCGCGTTCTTTTCGAAACAGCTTCCTCAGATAGTCATAGCTGAAGGGAAGTGAATGCAGGTAGCTGTCCAGCTCAAAGCCTTCGTTTGGATAGCTGCTGATGATCGTATTGGTAATTTCCTGGACAACCGGGCTCAATGACGGAGCGTTCAGCTTGTCCAGAATCTGATGGACAATCAGATTGGCATAGGCGCCAAGAAGCGGCGTCTGGCTTCCCGGAGCCTGGGAAAAGTGATAGAAAACAGCCTGAAACGCATCCTGAATAAAATGTCCGGGATCGTCGTGAATCAGACAGGGTTTGTCCATCATAAGCAAAGAGCTGTGAAGGTTCAGATGAATATTCGTGAAACCGTCAGCGCTTTCGTTCTGATGAGGGTAGAAGGGCGGAATGATCAAAAGATCATGGCTTTTGTAAGGCAAAGATTCGTTCTCAAGGCGAAGAACGCCGCTGCCGCTGGTGCAGTAAATAAGCTCCCAGCTGGAATGCGCGTGCTTTGAAACATTGAAGGTAAGCAGATGCTTGCCGGCATAAATAATCTGAGGCATAATCTTAACTCCTTTCAGCCCGATTATAGCAAAAGAATATCCGTATTGTCTATATCAAAACGGTAATTCATTAGTTCAAGGGGGACATAAAATGGCCTATTTATCGTTGAAAAACATCAACAAGATTTATCCAAACGGGTTCCATGCAGTCCATAATTTCAATCTGGACATGGAAAAGGGCGAGTTTATCGTATTCGTCGGACCGTCGGGCTGCGGAAAATCCACAACGCTGCGCATGATTGCGGGACTCGAAGATATTTCAAATGGTGAGTTTCTGATTGACGGGAAACGAGCCAATGAAATGGGACCCAGGGAACGCGGTGTGGCAATGGTATTCCAGAGCTATGCGCTTTATCCTCAGATGACGGTATATGACAATATCGCCTTCGGTCTGGAGCTTCAGGGCGCCGATGAAGACTATATTGACGAAAAGGTCCGTAATACAGCCAGAATTCTGGGTCTGACGGATTACCTTGACCGCCTTCCGAGAGCGCTTTCCGGCGGACAAAGACAGCGTGTTGCCATCGGCCGTGCACTGATTCGTAAAGTAGGCATTTTCCTGATGGATGAGCCTCTTTCCAACCTTGACGCCAAGCAGCGTGTTACCATGCGTTCCGAAATTACCACGATCCACAGAGACACCGGCGCCACCACCATCTATGTTACCCACGACCAGACCGAAGCCATGACCATGGCCGACCGGATTGTGGTCATGAAGGATGGTTATGTACAGCAGGTTGGTACCCCCAGAGAGTTGTACTTTGATCCGGTGAATGTATTTGTTGCAGGCTTTATTGGTGAGCCTCCCATGAACTTTGTCCGCTCCAAGCTGGAAAACGGCACGATCCGTTATGGAGAGGAAGTCCTGGATCTGAAGGAGATGCTGGGCAAGAACGCTGCAAAATACGAAGGAAAAGAAATCGTATTCGGCTTCAGACCTGAATCCATTGTCCTTGGGGAGCAGAAGAATGCCTTTGTAATCCCTGCCGATGTGGAGCTGACCGAGATGCTGGGCGACAATACCAACGTATATATCAAAGTTGGCGATGTGTCTTCTATTCTGAAGGTGGATCCCCATGATACGCCTGCCGTGGACAGCCGGATCAATTTCTCGATTCCTTTCGAAAACGTCTATCTGTTTGATGGAGAAACCGAAGAAGTCATCAAATAAAAAGCCTGTGCGCATGTGATAATTTTACCTAATAAAAAGGAGAAACCTTAGATGGATGTTCGTTATTCCGCCAGTCCGAATGATGTGAAACGCTATACGACCGAAGAGCTTCGCAAAGAGTTTCTGATTACCGACCTTTACAAACCGGATGAAGTAAACTGTGTTTACAGCCATGTAGACCGCATGGTAACCCTTGGCTGCATGCCTGTAAAGGAAACGGTTTCTATTGACAAGGGAATTGATATCTGGGCAAATTTTGGCACCAAATTCTTTTTGGAGCGCCGAGAAATCGGTATCTTTAACATCGGCGGCTCCGGCAAAATCTTTGTGGACGGCAAGGAATATGCGCTGGATTACAAAGACTGCCTGTATATCACCATGGGAGCCAAAGAAGTTCTTTTCAGCTCTGATGATGCGGAAAAACCGGCAAAATTCTATATGGTTTCCGCGCCGGCTCACAGAAGCTATGAGACCAGACTTTTGAAAATCGCGGATGCCAACAAGCGTCCTCTGGGCGATGTCGCCACAGCCAATAAGCGCGTCATCAATCAGTTTATTCACCCGGCTGTGCTGCCTACCTGCCAGCTTTCCATGGGCATGACAGCGCTTGATGTCGGAAGCGTATGGAATACCATGCCGTCCCATACTCATGAGCGCCGTATGGAAATCTATATGTACTTTGAAGTGCCGGAAGATCAGGTTGTCTTCCACATGATGGGGCAGGGACAGGAAACCAGGCATATCGTTATGCAGAATGAGCAGGCGGTGATTTCACCTTCCTGGTCCATTCATTCCGGCGCAGGCACCAGCAACTATACCTTCATCTGGGCCATGGGCGGAGAAAATCAGGAATTCGACGATATGGACGAAATTCCGACTAACGAACTTAGATAAAAGGAGATGCAGCGATGGATGTATTAAACAGCTTTCGCCTTGATGGAAAGATCGCCTGGGTTACCGGCGGCGTTTACGGTATTGGCTTTGCCATTGCCGAAGCTCTGGCTCAGGCCGGCGCTACCATCGTGTTTAACTGCCGGACAGAAGTCGACAAGGAACGCGGACTGAAAAGCTACGAGGAAAAGGGCATCAAGGCCTATGGATTTATCGCCGATGTAACCGACGAGCAGCAGGTTGCCGAGCTCGTTAAAACCGTGAACGAGCAGCTTGGAACCATTGATATTCTGGTCAACAACGCCGGTATTATCAAGCGGATCCCCATGACTGAAATGAGCGTCGAGGATTTCAGAAAGGTCGTGGATATTGACCTGAACGGACCTTTTATCTGCTCAAAGGCGGTTATTCCCGGCATGATCGAAAAGGGTCATGGAAAGATTATCAACATCTGCTCCATGATGAGCGAGCTTGGCCGCGAGACGGTTTCCGCATACGCTGCCGCAAAGGGCGGCCTGAAGATGCTTACCAAGAACATCTGCTCTGAATTTGGCGAAGCCAATATTCAGTGCAACGGCATCGGCCCCGGCTATATCGCTACCCCGCAGACGGCGCCTTTACGGGAACGTCAGGCAGATGGCAGCCGTCATCCCTTTGATCAGTTTATCGTAGCGAAAACGCCTGCCGGCCGCTGGGGAACCCCGGAAGATCTGATGGGTCCCGCCGTGTTCCTGGCATCCGAGGCATCTGATTTCGTCAACGGCCATATTCTCTATGTCGATGGCGGTATTCTGGCCTACATCGGCAAGCAGCCGTAACTGCTCGCAGCCGTAATGAGACAAAGGGGTCAGAGGCGATTGTCTCATTGTTCAAAAGAATAACAGATATGCAAGATTAAGTTATAGACAGAGATCGATCGGTTTCCTTCTGATCTCTGTCTATATCTGCAAATGATAGAAACATAAGTAACAGAAGGAGAATAACATGGAGCATTCCAATCCGATTAAAGACAGCGTCGGATCGCCAAAATTTATTACGTTTGGAGAGATCATGCTTCGGCTCACCCCGCCGAACTATGATAAAATCCGTGTGGCGACCAGTTTTGAGGCAAGTTATGGCGGCAGCGAAGCAAACGTAGCTTTGGGGCTTGCCAATCTGGGAATTGACAGTACCTTCTTCACCGTTGTTCCCAACAATTCTCTGGGAAAGAGTGCCATTAGAATGCTCCGCAGCAATGATGTGCACTGCACGCCGGTCATTCTGGCTTCTCATCAGGACGCGCCGACGCATCGTCTGGGAACCTATTATCTGGAAACCGGTTATGGAATCAGACCAAGCAAAGTGACCTATGACCGCCGCCACAGCGCCATTACCGAATACGATTTCAGCAAGGTGGATCTGGACCAGCTGTTGGATGGCTTTGACTGGCTTCACCTGAGCGGCATCACGCCGGCCCTTTCCGCCAGCTGCGCCGAGTTTATTCTGGCATGCCTGAAGAAAGCCAATGAAAAAGGACTGACTGTCAGCTTCGACGGAAACTTCCGTTCCACCCTGTGGACCTGGGAGGAGGCCAGAGACTTCTGCACAAAGGCGCTTCCCTATGTGAATGTGCTGCTGGGCATCGAGCCTTACCATCTGTGGCGGGACGAAAATGATCACAGCAAGAGCGACTGGAAGGACGGCGTGCCTCTTCAGCCAACCTACGAGCAGCAAGACGAGATTTTCCAGGTTTTCGCCGAGCGGTATCCGAATATCCAATGCATTGCCAGACACGTGCGTTTCGCCCATACCGGTTCGGAAAACTCGCTGATGGCCTTTATGTGGTATCAGAACCATACCTTTGAAAGCCGCCGGTTCACCTTCAATATTCTGGACCGCGTCGGCGCCGGAGACGCCTTTGCCAGCGGCCTGATCTACGCCATGATGAAAGGCTACAAGCCCATGGACATGATCAATTTCGCCGTGGCCAGCAGCGTTATCAAGCATACCATCAGGGGCGACGCCAACATCACGGATGACGCGGAAAGCATCCAGGCCCTGATGAATATGAGTTACGATATCAAGCGCTAATTACATTGACAAAGGGTGCTAATAGTTTTAAGATTATATGGACGACCCCAGGCGCGTTATCGGTACAGAAGCGCTGACCCGGGCATTCTGGATTGTTAAAGGAGTGTATAGTACGATGAAAGCTTTTATTGATAAGGACTTTTTACTGGATACGGAAACCGCCAGACATCTGTTTCACGATTATTCCGAAAACCAGCCTCTGGTAGATTACCATTGTCATATCTCTCCTCAGGAGATCTATGAAGACCGCCGTTTTGAAAACTTGACCCAGGTATGGCTGGGCGGCAAGAACCCGGACGGCTCCTACTTTGGAGATCATTACAAATGGAGAGTTATGCGCGCGAACGGCGTTTCTGAAGACTATGTCACCGGAGACAAGCCTGCCTATGACAGATACATTAAATTCGTGGAAGCGCTTCAGCTTGCCATCGGCAATCCCATGGTTCACTGGTGCAACCTGGAGCTGAAGCAGTTCTTTGGAATCGAGAAACCGCTGACAGTGGAAAACGCCAAAGAAATCTGGGATATCTGCAACGACAAGCTGCAGAATGATCCGGAAATGACCGTGCGCGGCATTATTAAAAAAGCGAATGTTGCCTTTATCGGCACCACCGACGATCCCGTAGACAGCCTGGAATGGCACAAGAAGATTGCAGAGGATCCCACCTTTACCGTAAAGGTTTGCCCCTCCTTCCGTCCCGACAAGGCTATCAATATCAGCAAGCCCGGATTTGCCGAGTATATCGCCAAGCTGGCCAAGAGCGTAGGCAAGGATTCCCTGGACAGCGCGGAAGATGTAATGAAGGCCCTGGTGGAACGTCTTGAATTCTTCGCCGAGATGGGCTGCCGCGCCAGCGATCATGGCCTGGATTATATTCCTTATCGTCCTGCTGGTCTTGATGAAGTCAATCAGATTTACCAGAAGGCCATGGCCGGCGAAGTCCTTACTGTAGAGGAAGCCGAAAAATATCAGACGGCGATTCTGCTTTGCCTTGGCAAATCCTATCATCGTCTTGACATTGCCATGCAGCTTCACTATTCCTGCCTGCGCAATGTAAACAAGCGCATGTATGAGCTGCTGGGACCGGATACCGGTTTTGATGTTATTTCCCAGAATACCTGCGGCGGCGCGATTGCGCAGCTGCTCAGCGCGCTTGATGAAAACGGTGAGTGCCCGAAGACCATTATCTATTCCCTGAATCCTGCCGACAACGAGCAGATCGGCACCATTATCGGCGCATTCCAGGGAACCGAAGTGCCCGGAAAGATCCAGCACGGCAGCGCCTGGTGGTTTAACGATACCAAATCCGGCATGGAGGCTCAGATGAAATCTCTGGCCAACCTGGGACTTCTTGGAAACTTCGTCGGCATGCTTACCGACTCCCGTTCCTTCCTGTCCTATGCCCGTCACGACTATTTCCGCCGCATTCTGTGCAATCTGATCGGAAACTGGGTGGAGAACGGTGAATACCCGAATCTGGAAGGCAATCTGAAGAGAATTGTGGAAGGGGTCAGCTACACCAACGCAGCCAGGTACTTCGGATTATGAGACTGATTAAAATTCATCCGGACGATAACGTGGCTGTTGCCCTGGAAGAGATCAAAGAGGGTGAGCAGGTTCAGGTAGAAAATGAATCGGTCACCGCTCTTTCAACCATTATCCGGGGACACAAAATCGCATTAACAAATATTGCCGAGGGAGAGCCGATTGTCAAATACGGCAATCCCATCGGCCTTGCAAAGGAACCGATCGCCAAAGGCAGCTGGGTGCATGTTCATAATGTAAAGACCGGTCTGTCTGAAACCGCTTCCTATGCGTATAACCATATGGTATATCCCAAGCCTGATGTGGAGATGAAAACCTTCATGGGCTTCAGGCGGGAAGACGGCCGCGCGGCCATCCGCAACGAGCTTTGGATCGTGCCGACCGTTGGATGCGTGAACAACATCGCCCAGGTGCTGGTCAGAGAAAACCAGGATCTGGTGAAGGGGAGCGTGGAAGGCATCTACACCTTCCCGCATCCCTATGGCTGCAGCCAGATGGGAGACGATCATGCCCAGACCAGGAAGCTGCTGGCCGCGCTGGTGCGCCATCCCAACGCCGGCGGCGTGCTGGTGCTGAGCCTTGGCTGCGAAAACCTGACCCAGGACCAGTTTAAAGAAGAGCTGGGCAGCTGGGACGATAAACGGGTTAAATTCCTTGTCTGCCAGCAGGTGGAAGACGAGATTGCCGAGGGAAGAAAACTGCTGAAGGAGCTGGCTGAATATGCCGGCAGCTTCCAAAGAGAAGAGATTCCTGCCAGCGAGCTGGTGGTCGGCATGAAATGCGGCGGATCCGATGGCCTTTCCGGCATCACCGCCAATCCGACGGTCGGACGTTTCTCTGACCGGCTGACGGCCATGGGCGGCACCACCGTGCTGACCGAAGTGCCGGAGATGTTCGGCGCCGAGAATATTCTTTTCTCCCGTTGTGAAAATGAAGCCGTTTTCGATAAGGCGGTTCTGATGGTTAACCGTTTCAAGGACTACTTTGTTTCTCACGGACAGGTGGTCTATGAAAATCCCAGTCCCGGAAACAAAGCCGGCGGCATCACCACATTGGAGGATAAATCCTGTGGATGCGTCCAGAAGGGCGGCAGTGCGCAGATTGTGGATGTGCTGGAATATGCCGAGCCGGTCACGAAGAAAGGACTGAATCTGCTTTCCGGTCCCGGAAATGATCTGGTTTCCGCTACGGACCTGACAGCAGCCGGCGCGCACCTGATTCTGTTCACCACCGGAAGAGGAACCCCCTTTGGCGCCCCCGCTCCTACGGTAAAAATCTCTACCAATACGGCTCTTTATGAGAATAAAAACAACTGGATCGACTTTAACGCCGGCTCCGTTGCTGAGGGCGAGCCCCTGGACGAGGCAGGAAAGCGCCTGATGGACTATGTCCTTCGGGTTGCCTCCGGTGAAAAGACCAAGGCGGAAGCTCATGGCGCAAAAGAAATTGCTATCTTCAAGGATGGTGTAACACTGTAGAGGAGACTTATCATGCGCAAGACAAAAATTATCTGTACAATTGGTCCGGCGTCTGAAAGCAGGGAAGTTCTGAAAAAGATGTGTGAGGCCGGCATGAACGTGGCGAGATTGAACTTTTCCCACGGCACTCACGAGGAGCATCTTCAGAAAATCCAGACAATCAAAGCGGTGCGGGAAGAGCTGAATCTTCCGATCGCGATTATGCTCGACACCAAGGGACCGGAGTACCGGATCAAAACCTTCAAAAATGGGAAAATCGAGCTTGCGGATGGAGATCCTTTCTATTTTACATCCGAAGAGATCGAAGGCGATCAGTCCGGCGTGGCTGTCACCTATCAGACGCTTTCGCAGGAGCTCTCTGTTGGGGACAGGATTCTGGTCAACAACGGTCTGGTGGTTTTTGAGGTCACCGGCTTTGACGGGCCTAAAACCCTGTGCAAAACCATCGCCGGCGGCGTGCTTTCTGACAGAAAAAGCATGAGCTTCCCCGGCAAGGTGCTGCAGGGGGATTATCTGTCCGAGCAGGACAAGTCGGATCTTCTGTTTGGCATTCAAAACGATGTGGATTTTGTGGCTGCTTCTTTCGTGTCCAACAAATCCGATATGCTGGCCATGCGGGAATTTCTGGATCAGAACGGCGGAAAGAATATTGATATCATCGCCAAGATTGAAAACCGGTCAGGCGTTGACAATATCGAAGAAATCTGCGAGATTGCCGATGGCATTATGGTAGCCAGGGGCGATCTGGGCGTGGAGATTCCCTTTATTGAGGTGCCCTCCATCCAGAAGTATCTGATTCACACCTGCCGGCTGCTGGGAAAACGGGTGGTTACCGCCACGGAAATGCTGGAATCCATGATCCAGAATCCCAGACCTACCAGGGCTGAAATATCCGATGTGGCCAACGCG
Organism: Bacillota bacterium; assembly: GCA_017634575.1. Taxonomy (GTDB): domain Bacteria; phylum Bacillota; class Clostridia; order Lachnospirales; family Bianqueaceae; genus RUG760. Next base: position 8,769 of record JAGBND010000065.1, on the reverse strand, counting down.
GTCTATGACGGATCTTCTGCCGTTATGCTTTCAGGCGAAACAGCCGCCGGCAAATATCCGGTGGCTGCGGTTAAAAATATGGCCGAGATTGCGGAATATACCGAGCAGCATATTGATTACAAGCTCTGGTTTAAGAATACGGATTATAAAATTAAGAACAATCTGGATGCGATCTCCCATGCGACCTGCGCCATGGCCATCGATGTGAAAGCCAAATGCATCGGCGTGAACTCCCTCAGCGGCCGCACCGCCCGGATGGTCAGCCGTTTCAGATGTCCCATGGATATTCTGGGAAGCACCACCGATCCCAAGGCCTGGCGCAAGCTGAACCTGTCATGGGGCGTTACCCCGGTGCTGTCTGAGGAATATAATTCCCTGGATGTGGTTTTCTTCCAGACCATGGCAGCGGCAAAAGAGATTTTCCATCTTCAGAAAGGCGACAACGTCGTCATGACCGGCGGACAGATCGGCATCGGCGGCGGAAACACAAACCTGATCAAAGTGGAGACGGTTAAATAATCAAAGAACCGTCCGTGTTTTAGCATAAAACGAAGAGCCGTCCCGGGGCTGACCCGCAGACGGCTCTTCGTTTTATGCTGAAACAGGGAAGGTTGAAAAATCGAGGAGACTGTGATAGACTGTATCAACGTAACGATTCCGTTACGGATCGTCAAAACGAAAATTGGAATGCGAGGAGGATTCATGCATGAATACATATACGCCCATTGCTTACAGCGGACTGGACTGGTCGACGATTTTGTATTTTGTTTCCATTCTGCTGGTGCTTGTATCCGTAGGGCTTTCCATTGCGGTGAAAAGCGTCTTTAAGAAATACGCCCAGGTGAAGAACGCCAGGGGAATTACCGGCGCCCAGGCTGCCCAGTTTATTCTGGAACAAAACGGCGTTTACGATGTGCAGATCGGACAGGTGGGCGGCACCTTGACGGATCATTACAGTCCGAATGCGAAAACACTGAATCTGTCGGAGGAGGTTTTCAGCAAGCCCTCGGTGGCCTCGGTTGCCGTAGCGGCTCATGAATGCGGCCACGCCATTCAGCACGCGCAGGCTTATCTGCCGCTTCGGATCCGCACGGCGATTGTTCCTGTCGCCAACCTGGGGTCCCGCGCCGGCTTTTTCATTTTCTTTATTGGCCTTGCCATTGCCAGAACGCAGATTCTGATGGATCTGGGAATTTTGCTTTTTGCAGCCACCGTTATCTTTCACATCATCACTCTTCCGGTGGAGTTTAATGCTTCCAGAAGAGGACTCCAGGCGCTGACGCAGACAGGAATCCTGTATGGTGAAGAAATGACAGGAGCCAGGAAGGTGCTGATCATCGCGGCCCTGACCTACGTGGCATCCGCAGCGGCAGCTGCCGTCCAGCTCTTTCGGCTGATCGCCATCCGGAACAGAGACTAAAATTTTCTTCTGGATGTAGATCCGGATCTTCCCGAACTGGAACGGGAGTTGCTGGAGTAGTGGCTGCGGCTTCCGGAAGAGCTCCTGGTACTGGAGGAGGACTCGGATGGTTTGGGTATATACCGTTTCTCCACGCGGGTTCCCAGCAGCACATTGCGGCTCCAAAGCACCCGGAAGCTGTCTGAGATCAGGTTGACGTCGGCCCGGGTTTCTTCACGAACCACATTGTTTTTACGAATCGCCCGTTCGGTAGAGAATCTGCCGGTTAAAAGACCAACAAAAGCGCAGGCCAGCGCCCACAGTCCCCGGACAAACCAGCTGTGGGGGACATGGCCTGTTTTCATATAGCTTCCTAGAAAGTCCAGATAACGGTTCACGTTATAGGCATAGTTTCCTTCACCCAGATTGAGCAGCGTAACCGACTCCAGCCTTTTTTCGGAGCTATCGGAAAGCTCCTTCGCCTTGCCGGCGGCGCCGGAACCGTACATGCGCACCTGAATGTTGTACAGAGACGATTCATCCACAAAAATGCCAAGCAGGATGCCGCGATGATCTTCGCTATAGCCGTAGCCCTCGACGGCCCAGAAGGTATCCAGATAACGGTTGGCCTCGATTTCTTCGGAATCTTCTCCGCGGGGCCCCCCTTCAGCGACAGGCAGCGCATCAGATCCCACATGACTTAGATCATAATATTTGTCCGTCAGATAAACAACGACTTCCGTCTGATATTTAACGCTCAGATCGCTTAGCCTCTCCAGGATGCGCTGGGTGTCAGATTCGGAAATGCCGCCCACTTCATTGATCAGCCTGACGCCAGACGGGTAGAGGACCTGTCCGGAAGAGAGATAGGCGCCGCACCAGGCAGGCAGATCCACAATGCCGTATTTCAGCATGTTTTCCACGCCGAAGGACCAGCTCAGGAACGCTTCAAAGTATTCCTGCTCCACCAGATGATCATATAATATATCGTCCAGCATGTTGGAGTTTGCGGCGTCAAAAACATCCCTTGTTTTACCGAAGGCGGTGGATACCATTTCCCGGTTGTCCGGATCCATGTTAATGAACAGAATTAAGCCGTCAAAGTTGGGCCCGAGCCCATAGCCGTTGTAGACATAGAAGTCCATCTCGTAGAGCTCGTTGTCCATGCCATAGGAAGTGGTGTCCGTGAAAATGACAATATCCTGCTGGGTCGCTTCTCTTACCTGGTCAAGGCGCGCTTCGATCTGCGCTTCCTGCTCGGGGGTCAGCAGATCCGCCTGGTCAATCAGACGCGGGTCGTTGATGTCGTTATGAAAATCTTCAAAGCTGTTTGGGTCGGTGACATACCAGTCCGGAAGCTCTCCGGAACCGGTATCGCCGGAGGAATCGTCCGCCCCGGCGGAAAGAGGAAGGCAAAACAGCACCAGCAGCGTAATCAGCAGGCATAACCATGTTTTTTTCATGTGATTTACCTCCTTACCCTGCTATAGCGATCAGCCCGATGAAGGCGGCAACAATCCCTGCGCCCACGGCAAAGCGCTTCCAGAAATATTTTCTTTCTTCCAGCTTGCTGTAGGGAAGCTTGCCGATCACCTTTCCGCTTTGCCCGTTGACGGCAAACTGATAGGGCTGGCCTTCATAGGTCAGATTCAGCAGATAGACCGGAAGCAGGATATAAGCAGCTCTTTTTACCACCGTCTGCAGGCTGCTGGAGATGATGGAAACAGAATGGAATCCTTGAGTTGCTCTTGACATGGCCACATTGGCGCCGGTGTTCTTCATGCGTTCGGTAGCCCGTTGTCTGGATTCCTGGGAGGATTCATCGAAACGGTCCGCCACAAATCCGGCCAGATAGCGGATATCAAAGGGCTGCAGCTGGCTAAGATCGTAAGGCTGGACCGAATCCATCAGATCGTTGGGCATCTTTTTGCTGGCATCCAGGCTGATGCCTGCAAAGCTCATGCTGACCTTTCTTTCCAGACGGTACCGTTCATATTCGGTATATTCCGTGTCTCCGCGCCGATAGGTGGCGCCGCGTTTTTCAGCGCTGAAAGCGATGTCTCCGGTGACATCGCAGTCGAAAATCCAGAAGGGGACATAGACGCCGGTTACCGGGCCGATGCTGTTTCTGGAAAAGAAACCCTTGGGAAGAAACATCTTTTTCTTGTAGTAAGAGCGGACCTCATCAGAAAGCTTATCCGGCATAATCCGAAAAGGAATGATGCCGTCCGGCACCAGGGCGCCGGAGAACTGCTCCGTTAATACGATGTTATTGCTGCAGTAAGGGCAGGTCAACGAACCGGTTGTCTGAGAGGGGGTCACCACTTCGGCGCCGCAGGAGCGGCAGACATAAACCGGCATGGAGGCCGGAGACGCAGCCGCCTTCATGGCCTCGTCCCGCTGATTCATACCTACAGGCTTCGCCGGCTGAGGCGTCTGAAACTGCTCAATATCAAAAATACTTTCGCAGTAGGGGCAATGCATTTTACCGATTGCCGGGTCGAAGGCAATGGCTCCGCCGCAATTTGGACATTTTTGTTCAGCAATCATGGCAAATTTCTCCTATCATCCAGGGATTACTATCTTTCAGGATCAGGGCATATATTTAAATAGAATAACGGTTCCGGCGGACAGAGAAAGTCCGCCGTATTTACTTATTAGTATAGATTAATTAAAGGAATCTCGCAATCAACTTTTGGGTGATTTGCTAAAATACCCATTGACCTGACAGGCAAATTAAGGCATAATCCAAATGTAAAGAACGTGTATTTTTCCGTTATTTTCGGAGAAGACACGACAAATAAATCTGTTGGCATGACCAGCTGACAGGAAGGCTGGTCTTAAAAGAAAGGAGATACCTGTCATGAAAAAAGTGCTTGCACTGATCATGATGCTTGTTCTGGTGCTTACCGGGCTATATGGCTGCAGCTCCGGATCCGGAACACAGGATGCGCAGCCGGAAGCGAGTTCCGCCGCGGATTCCTCGGATGCTGCCAAGAGTGAGGAGAGCGCTGCATCGGAAGCTTCAGCTGCCGAAAGCGCCGCTTCTGAAGCGGCCGCGGAAAGCTCGGAGGCTCAAACGGCGGAAAGCTCGGAAGCGGCTGCCGAAGAAAGCGCGTCGGCCGAGGAAAGCGAAACCCCGGCGGAAGAGGCCACAGCCGAAGAGGGCCCCAAGGATATTGTGGTGCTCTTTACCAGTGACGTTCACTGCGGCGTGGATCAGAACTACGGCTATGTAGGTCTGGCTGCTGTGAAAGAGGCGATGGAAAAGGCCGGCAACTATGTGCTGCTGGTGGATAATGGCGATTCCATTCAGGGAGAGCCCATCGGCACCATGACCAGGGGCGAAGCTGACATCCAGCTGATGAACGCTATGGGCTATGAAATTGCCATTCCCGGAAACCATGAGTTCGACTATGGCATGGACCGCTTCCTGGAACTGACTCAGATGGCTGACTTCCCCTATATCAGCTGCAACTTCAACAAAGAGGGCGAGCCGGTCTTCGATCCTTATATTATCAAGGAATTCGGCGGTGTGAAAATTGGTTTTGTAGGCGTTACCACGCCCAAGACCCTGACCTCTTCTACCCCACGGTATTTCCAGGACGAAAACGGTAACTTCATTTACGGCTTTTTGCAGGATGAAACCGGCGAAGCTCTCTACAATGCGGTTCAGAAGGCTGCCGATGATGCCCGGGCGGAAGGCGCCGACTATGTAATTGTCATGGCTCACTGCGGCAACGAAGCGGAATGTCAGCCATGGACCTATGTGGACATCATTGCCAACACCACCGGCATCGATGCCTTCCTGGATGGTCACAGTCACGACACGGACAAGGTCGTTATGCAGAACAAAGACGGCCAGGAGGTGGTGCGTCAGGCCTGCGGCACCAAGATGAACGGCATCGGCTGGCTGAGAATCAGCGCAGAAGACGGAAGCCTGGACACCGGACTTTATTCATGGAACAACGACATTTCAGCTTCTGAGATGTTTGGTCTTGAAAACGAAATGACCGCCGCAGTTTCCGATGCCGTCGATCAGCTGAATGCAAAACTGAATGAAGTGGTAGCAAAAACCGCTGTGGACCTGACCATTACCGATCCCACCGCTACCGACGATTCCGGTACGCCCATCCGTATTATCCGCCGCGCGGAAACCAACCTGGGCGATCTTTGCGCCGATGCATATCTGGATCAGTCCGGAGCCGATGTGGCCATGATTAACGGCGGCGGCATCCGCGCCAGCATTGCCAGCGGCGATATTACCCTGAACAATATCCTGAAGGTTCATCCCTTCGGCAACAGCATGACCGTGATCGAGGTCACCGGACAGCAGCTGCTGGATGCGCTGGAGTGGGGCACCCGGGCGGTTCCCTCTGAGAGCGGCGGCTTCCCGCAGGTTGCCGGCATGACCTATGAGATTCATACCTATCTGGACAGCTCCGTTACGCAGGATGAAGAAGGCATGTTCACCGGCGTGGCAGGCGAGTACCGCGTGAAGAATGTCATGGTGGGAGACGAGCCGCTGGATCTTTCCAAAACCTATACGCTGGCTTCCATCGACTACATTCTGCTGAACAATGGCGACGGCTATACGATGTTCGATGGCTGCAACGTGCTGCAGAATGCAGTGAAGCTGGACAACCAGGTTCTGATCGACTATATTACCGGAACCCTTGAGGGTGTCATTGGTGAAGAATACGCCGAGCCCTATGGCCAGGGTCGTATTGTTGCAGTGGAAGAGGCCCAGTAAGAAGGTGCAGATCTTTAATTTCCACGTTAGTATTTATGTAATAGCTGCCATTGTCGTGCTTGCCCTTGCGCTGGTTCCCGTCCTGATGATCCTTATGCAGAAGATTTCCGATCCCATATCAAAGGGGATTTATCAGGCCATGAAGAACAGGGAAGATGATTCGGGGGACGATTCTAAAAGTGGCATAACAGATGAGAAAGATCACGAATAAAGGAGACTGACCATGCTAAAACAATTCCCAAGAACCGAGGTCGACGGCATTTCTCTTTCCCGCATGATTATCGGGACGAACTGGCTTCTCGGATGGAGCCATACCAGCGTGTCCGCCGATGAGATGATCAAACAGCGCTATGACAGCTGCGAGAAATTCAAACCGATTCTGGAAACCTATCTGGCCCATGGCGTAGATACGATCATGGCGCCTTTTGAAGCCTCCCCGGATCTGGTGCGGGCGATCAAGGAAACGGAACAAAAGTGCGGCCGTGAGATTATTATGGTGGATACGCCCTGGGTGGAAACGGAAGATTCCGCTGAGGGAAGGCGCAAGGCTGAGGCTACCATCAAAGCATCCGCTGAGCGGGGAGCCAAGATCTGCCTGATTCATCACGCTTTTGCGGAACGGCTCGTCAACAAGGGACTTGGCCAGATTGTGCGGCTGGATGATTACACCAAAATGATCCGCGATGCAGGCATGGTTCCCGGACTGTCGGCGCATATGCCCGAGCTGATTGTTTATTCCGATCAGAACGGCTATGATGTTCAGACCTATATCCAGATCTTTAACTGCATGGGCTTTTTGATGCAGGTGGAGATCGAAACCGTGGCTTCCATCATTCAGAACGCCAAAAAGCCGGTTATGACCATCAAACCCATGGCAGCCGGCAGGGTGTCGCCCTTCGTTGGACTGACCTTCAACTGGAATGTGATCCGGCCGCAGGATATGATCACGGTCGGCGCCTTTACGGCCGACGAGGCGGAGGAAGATATTGAAATTTCCATGGCCGCCATTGAACACCGGTTCCCGGATCTGGAAAAACGATCCAGCCCTGTTCAGGATCAGGCCGCCTTCGGTGATGGGAAATAGGTCGGCCCTTTAAGAAAAACGGATGGCCGCCATATGGTTACATCTCAGGCTGATGCTTCACTGCCTGCGGTTTAACCATATGGCGGCCTTTTCGTTCTTCACCCATCTGCATTTATGCCGATTTTATGCTGAAAGGCCGTAATAGTTGATTTTCTCGTCCATATGGGGTATAAATAGAAGGTAAGAAAAAACAGCAATTCGTGATGTGTGGATGAGAAAAATAACCCTGGTACAGGATAGTTGAATGTAAGGGATTTTAGGATAGAGGATTAAACAATGCCAAGAGAAGCGCAATTTATACAGCGATTAGCCGGTCAGATAGATTTTCAGAATGAAAAGGTTGGACAGGATCTTCAGAATCTGTTGGATTTTTCTGCAGCCTTAAGCAGGCATTATTACAACCTGATGGGCGCAGATGGAAGCAAACAGGTGCCGGAAGAGGTCGCCGCTGAAGCGAATCAGGCCGGCGGTCTGTCCTTGCTGATCCGCGAAATGGTGGAAAATATCACCGATGTGGCGAAGGCAGATGCAAAAACCGCTGACATCGTCTCAGGAAAGGTTCAGGAAGATCTGAAAAAAGCGAAAGAAGCGCAGCAGAAGGCTTCGGAAAAAGCAGCGGAAACGGCGAAAAAATTCGGCCAGGCGTTTGCGCAGCTTTCTAAAAAATATCCCAGCCTGACCAGTGACGATGTAGGCAGGGCCGTGGGAATCTTACATCGGTCTTATTTGACTCAGTCCAAGCTGAGCGCTCAGTTGAATGCCCGGAAAGAGCAAGAAAACCAGAACGACCGGCTGCGCCTGAGACGGGGCTTTGAAATAGAGAATGAGATGGCTGGAGAGAAGCCGGAGGAAGGGCCGGAGGAAGAGGCTGAGGAAGAACCTCTTGAGAAGGCCCAGATTGTTTCCCCGGAAAAGCTGAAAAACCTTGGCGTTGACAAGGCAGGCCGGCTTGAGACAAGGAGCTGGGCTACGCATCAATCGCTTAGATTCCGAGCAGTCGCCTCTCAGCTCAGGAGGATGGTTGGCACAGATGCCCGCTCAAATGGTGAAAACCAGGGTATCGTTTCTCATCCGAAGGATCGTAAAGATTTTTTGAATGTAGCGCAGCAGCTGGAAGAATATTCAAAAGCGCTGGATACACTGACCACGTCCAGTCTCGACAGCCAGAAAGCCAAAGAAAGCCTGGAAACGCTCTCTACAATGCCTGACTTTTTGGGTCGCCGTTCCGGCTATCGGCAGGTGACCAATTATGAAATCATGTCCGATATCTATAACTCCGATTTGACCGGCTTAAACCAGCAGGATCTCGATGAGGGACTGGAGAACCTGGGGTTTGCCCTGGAGATGGATATGCATCTGGAGCAGCTGCATCCCGGCTATATTGCTCCAAAAAGCAGAGAAATTCTTCAAAGGGTCGATCATGTACAGAAAGAATTCCTTGAGACAGCCGTCCTATCCAGTGAGCCGGAGATCGATCTTTCCCGCGCGCTTGCAGAACGAAAGCTAAAGGCTGAAAATCCCGGAAGGAAGCCT
>JAGBND010000064.1 GCA_017634575.1 Bacillota bacterium | reverse complement strand
GGTTCTCAAAGTGTACATCACATGATGTACACTTTGAGAACCGTCCCCAAAATGACCCCCAAAATGACCCAGAAAAATAGACAAAAACGCAACAATAAATTTGTTCATAAATAACAAAAACGCATATTGAAGATTGTTTATAAAAAGTTTATAATGCCGCGAGTTGATGATTTAAGAAAAAGGATTGAATGAATATATGAAATTATACGTTCCTGAGGAATCGAAGCATTCGCTGCATATGGCGGCGCTGAGCGGCATTTACTGGTTTGTGGCGGCCATCGGCTGCTATCAGACCCTGTATCTTCAAAGCATTGGCTTTACAGCCTCCAACATGGGTGTTTTAAACGCCATCTGCTCCGGTATCGGCATCGCGGCGATGTCGTTCTGGGGGATCTTTTCCGACAGCCGGAATTCTGTCAGGCTGACAGAAGTGCTGCTGCTGGCCGGATGCATGATCTTCTTCTCCATGATGCCATTTGTGAAAAATGTGTTTGGAAATGCCCTTTGGCCTTACTTTATCCTGTGTCCCATCTGCACCCTGTTCAGAAATCCTGTGGCAACCTTCCACGAGAACCTGATCGTGCGCAACTGCAATGAGCTGCGTCTTAACTATGGACGGATCCGTTCCATCGGCTCCATTCTTTTTGCGGTCAGCGCCACCTTCCTCGTCGTGCTGATGCCGGTGGAATCCACCTTCTGGGTGTATGGCCTGGGCCTCATTCCGGTAATCGTGCTGACGCTTCTGTCCCGCGACCCCAAAGGCGCCTCCATGAAGCGGAAGGGTCACAGCAAGGATGCGCTGGGCCAGCTGTTTAAGAATCATACCTACGTGCTCTTCCTGGTATTCTCCTTCCTGTTTTACGTTGGCGCAAACTTCGAAGGCGCGTTTATTCCTTATTATATGCAAGAGGTTGGCATCGATACTTCGAAATACAGTCTGCTGCTGGCCTACCGGGCTGTGTTTGAGGTTCCCTTCCTGCTGCTGATGGTTAAGCTCAGAACCCGTTTTCCTTTAAGAAAGCTCATTCTGGTTTCGCCTATTCTGATGGGAATTGAATGTCTCGGATTTGCCTTCTTTGTCAAATCCTGGCCCATGATGCTGATCTTTGCCAGCTTCTTCGGACTGGGCAACGGTATGTTTATCGGAACCTCTCTGAACTACGTCTATGAAATTGCTCCGGACGATGCCAAAGCATCCGCGCAGGCCTTCTTCGCTTCAACCTCTCAGATCGCTGCCATACTTGGCAATCTGGTGGGCGGCTTCGTGTTGGATGCCGTTGGCGGAAGGAGGTTCTATCTGGTGGCAGCGCTGCTGTACCTGACCAGTATCCTGATGTTTATCCTGAGCGGACGCGAGCACAGGACTGCAGCGAATGCTGTATCCGCGATCCGAACCTCAAAAATGAAAAAAATCGCACTGCTAAAATAAACAACACTATCGTTACAGAACGAAGGACGCTTCAACCTGAAATCGTTGAAGCGTCCTTTTGATTTGGATAGTCGATTCTGCAATAGTCAAAGGCGTTGATAACCGTTGTGCGCCCGTGCCTGGATTTCTGCGGAATAAAGGCTCCGTAGTTCCGATGGACATGTCCGTGAATAAACAGCTTCGGCTGAAACCTGTCCAGAAGATGCACAAAGCATTCAAAGCCCCGATGGGGAAGATCATCCAGATCGCCGATACCCCGTGCGGGCGCATGGGTCAGCAGAATATCGAAGCCTTTGTGGCGCCACAAGCTGAACCACAATCGCCGGATCCGCCTTTTCATCTGTTTTTCCGTATACATATTGGCTCCGGGACGGTAACGCATGGACCCTCCCAAACCAAGAATGCGAACGCCATCGTGGACATAGATTTTTCCATCGATACAGACACACCCCTCCGGGGGCTCATCTTTAAAACGGTCATCATGATTTCCGGGAACGTAGAGAAGGGGTTTGTTCGCCAGGGTAACCAGAAATTCCAGATACGGTTTCTTCAGATCGCCGCAGGAAAGAATCAGATCATATTCGTCCAGCATGCCGGGGACATAGTGGTCGTAATAGTATTTGGATTCAATATCCGATATCGCCAGGATTTTCATGCTTCCCCCGTTTGAGAATCTTCCTGCTTCGTAGCCGGTTTCACGCCGACCTGATCGACGGTAGCCCTGGCCGTCTCATTCAGTTCCGTATAGGAAGGAATCTGACCGACGACATTTCCATTCAAAAAGTCCATTTCCATGACCTGCAGCGGCGTCAGAAGTTCATCGTTTTCAAGGACTTTGCCATTCTGCGTATAGAGCGGGCCGCGGAAGGGGTTGCAGATCCCCGCGCGGATGCTGTTTTTCAGCAGGCCTGCCAGCTTTCTGGTGGAAGCAGGAACATCCTCCGAACAGGAAAAGTCCACGACACCGGCGGATAAGCCCCAGTAATAGTTCAGCGCCTTTCCTGTCTCTTTATAATCCGTTTCCTCGGAATGATTTTTTACTAAGCGAAGAAGCTCCTGATAGTATGCGCCCCACTGCCAGAGGGGCGTCGCCAGGTTGATCTGTTTGCCATTTTCAAACAGGCTCAGGCCAAAGCTGCGCCATTCGCCTAGACGAACCAGATCCTGGGAGGAGATCAGCCTGGCGCCCCTTTCGGTCAGCCTGCCGATTGCCTCGCCGACGCCGCCGACAGACGACCATTCCAGCAGCACCTTCGCCCGCGGATTAACCATCTGGACGCCTAATGCAAAGGCGTTGATGCCGGCAATCTGGCCGAAAATGGGATAATCGCAGAGATATCCAACCGGCATGTCTCCCGCCATTGCGCCGGCAATGGCCCCGATAATGAACTTCACTTCATACATCCGGGGATAATAGGTGCGAATATACCGGTGCGACTGATTCAAGGAGCAGTTAAAAACCGTGATATTCTGATTTTCCACCGCAGCCTTCAAAGCGGCAGGAAGAAGCCGGGGAGAGGTGGTAAAAATAACAGTATTGCCATCCTGGATTGCCTGATGGATGACAGCATCCGGGTCAGATTGAAGCGCATTCATGTAGGGAGTGGTACGGATCTGATCCTTAAGGGCCTGTTCAACAAACAATCTTCCCTGTTCATGGCCTCGGGTCCAGCTGGATTCTTCCGGCGAACCGTCATGAATAAACGCGGCTTTGATCAGCCTGGGTTCGGCAGCAGAAAGGACCTTGGTAATCAGATTTGGCTTTTTTTCAACCGGGTCGAGCTTGATATCGATGGGGTCTTCTTCCTGCTGAAGGGTAATTTCCTCCCAGACCCGGGATATGGTCTCCTGGATTTGCTGAGGACTCTTATCCTTCAGAGATTCCGGACCATAAACCTTCAGATACGCCAGCATAGCATCTCCGACCGTCAGTGACAGGCTTTTTCCGCCCATTTTGTCGTATACATCCTTAAAAATATAGTATGCGGCCAGAAATTTCTGGCGATCATCATCGGTCCATGACTGATCCTTTGTTTTTCCAAGGACAGAAAGAAGCGCAGCGCAGCTGCCGGATTTGCTGAATTCAAGACAGTTGATGCCGCTTATGGCATAAAAGTCGATTAATTCAAAATAGCGTTTCAGCTCCGGAAAATCCTTTTTCTCGGGAAGGATCCGGAACACATGGGCCGGTACCGTAACGGCATCAAAAAAACGCAAGACGCTGACCCGCTTGTTTCCTTCTTCAATATAATATCGGTTCAGATACTCATAGGCTTTCACAGGCTCCCGGATCCCCTCGTCCAGATGAGATTGGCAGAGCCGTTCCCATTTTACGGCAAACTCTGTATTGTCAGCCGCCAGGGGCATGAAGTTTCTGGCGAAAAGATCGGCTCTTCCTTTGTGACGGGTTCCTGCGATCCATTCCATGGGAATCTGCCGGATTCCCAGGTCTCTTTCGGTGGACTGAGAAAGAGGCGGCAGTATTTCGTCCAGAACAGACAAATAGGGATATTCTCCTCTGGACAGACAAGCGCGGTACTCCCGCTGGCCCCGTTTCAGGGCTTCTCTATATTCGGAATCGGACAAATCAACACCTCCGTGGAACGTTTCGAAGTTCGACGGAGGCTATTATAGTGTTACTACCCCCGATATTCAATGGTTGATTTGGACAAAAAAAGCGAACACAGGGGACGGTTCTCTGTGTTCGCCTTTACTTTATGGGGAACACAGAGAACCGTCCCCTGTGTTCCTGAATTCTCTCTTATTTTGTCCAGCACTCGGTCACTTTCAGCGCGCCGTTTTCTTCTTCAAAATGCAGGAACTGCATATGGCTGCCGGGAATGCCATCCTTCAGCGTGCGGTAATGGATGGCTGCCCAGTCGCCGCTGATCAGCATGTTCTCAAAGTAGAGGCGCTGGGAACCGTCTTCCTTTGCGGCGGTCTTGACTTCCTCGAGGCCAAGGACGGCGTGATCGGTGTGGTAGGCCAGGTTCTGGCTGTAGTACTCATCGGCCCAGCCGCACCAGGCTTCGAAGCCCTGGTTCCATTTGTCGAAATCCTTCAGAATGGCTGCCTGGATCTTCTGTCCCAGCTCCGTGCGGATGGTGGTAGGATTCTTCACCGGATATTTGACGGTCAGATCCTTCGTGTCGGGAACCTGGGTGGCGGCGATGTTTTCCATCATGGCCTTCTGTGCGGCTCTTTCATCCTCAGTCTGGAAATATCCAAGACCAGCATAGTCCTTGCCGCGGGTTCCGGCCCAGCCTTCCACCACGCGGGTGCCCAGGGGATCGCCATAGTCTTTGAAGTGAACAAATTCCATGACGCTGCCGGGGGAGACATGGCCGGTTTCACGGCTGATGGTAGCAATCTTGTAGTTGATGGCGCACCAATCATCCACAATGACCATGTGAAGGAAATCGCCCATCTGGATATCGTTGGCCCGCAGGGTGGCCTTCATGGCGTTCTGGTATTCGCCCAGGGTCAGATGAACCGCGTGAACGTTGTACAGGGAATCAGGGGTATAGAGGATATCGCCCCATTCTTTCCAGGCATCAAAGCCCCGGTTCCAGTTTTCAAATCCGGTCAGCAGACGGTTCTGAATGTTCTTTTCCATCTGGGTGAAGACGGGGGTAGGATGAATGGTGGGAAATTTCTGTACCAGCTCTTCGGTGTTGTCGTAGGAATTGACAATTTCAACTTTCTTTTCGCTCATGATGATGCGCTTCCTTTCTTACTTGGCGTTCTTAGCGGCTCTGGCGGCTGCTTTGGCTTCTTTTTTCGCCATTTTGTCCAGATATTTCTGGTTTTCTTTTTCGAAATCAAGGCCCTTCTTTTCGCATTTGGCCTTCAGATCAGCAATACGGGCTTCCTCGGCCTCAGCCTTCTGGGCTTCCATTTCACGTCTTTCCAGCTCATCGGCAGGAATGTATTCCAGACCCTGAGCGGCATATTCGGCCACGCGGCGCTCCTGAAGCTCCCTGGAAACCTGGGGCATTTTCTTTTCAATATCGAAGAAGAATTTGAAAAGAACGAAGATCATGATACCCATGACTATGTAGGTGCCCTGGTAGGAGAAGTTGATCCAGCCGGTAGCGGCAGCGGGCTGGTCGGCGTAGAGGCGGATGCCCTCAGCAGACATACCGATTTCGGTGGGCTGGGCATATTTGGTCATCATCAAACCGAGGTTGAACAGACCCTGGGCAATACCGACAGCGAACATCATGGCAGCAGATACGAAACCGCCGGTGAGACCGTCGCAGCGGGTCCCGGATTTCCATTCCACCTGATCAATGACATCACCCATGTAGGACATAATCAGGTAGGAGAAGGCAATATTACCGATAGCAGTCAGCGCGGTACCGATCATGATGAACATACGGTTTCCAGCCATGGCATAGGCGAAGATGGAACCGATGATGGTCAGGATGGAGCCCATCCAGATGGTTTTGGTACGGCCCAGCTTTCTAACCATGGGAAGCACCAGCAGGATGCCGGGGCCCATGGGAGAGAGGGCGATCATCTGGAAGGTGGCCTGGATGGCAGCGCGGGCGCCGTATTGATTGCCGCGGACAACCCAGCCGCAGTAGTAGATCAGGGAAATGTTGCGCATGTTGCCCAGAACGTTGAAAACGAAAACGATGACAACAAAGATCAGCCAGTACTTGTCCTTCAGACAGACCTTCAGCTGGTCCTTCAGGCTGGCTTCTGGTTTTTCCAGCTTGTGCTCAGCCTCCAGACGGGCGGCGGCATCGGTGAGGCCAGCGCCGCTGCGGCGTTCTTCGGTGACACGCTCACGGGTGAAGAAGTACTGAATGAAGGTCAGGGGAATGGTCAGGCAGGCCATGAGGCTCATGGTCAAAAGATACCCCTGGGCATCGTTGCCGTTCATGGCGGCGCAGATAGCGGAGAGAATCATGGGGAACAGAATGGAGATGAATCCGGTACCCACATTACGGGTGATTTCCGCGGCCATGGCCAGGTTCTTGCGCTGGGCCACATTACGGGTGGACAGGGCGGGGGTCAGTTCCTTGGACATGTTCCACATGGTAAAGGATACGCAGTAGTAAAGAACATAGGAGAAGCATACCCAGGCGGCCTGTGTTCTGGGGCCGGAGAAGGGCATCCAGAAGAGCAGCACCACGGAGATAAATACCAGGGGAATCGAGAGAATCAGCCAGGGGCGGACCTTACCCTGCCGACAGACGGTGGAATCGATGATCTTGGACATGACGATGTTGGTAACGGCATCGAAAAGCTTGGACAGCAGCGGGAACAGGACCATAAAGCTGGCCATCCACATGGCTCTTTCGGCGGTAAAACCGAGGACATCCGTCATGTACTGGTTGTAGTAGCTGTTGACGATGGACTGAACCACCAGCATGCCATAGGGACCGAGAACATAACCCAGCCACATTTCTTTGGGGCTGACGTTGGCAGTGGTAATTTTGGAATTCCACTTGTCGATCTTGAAAGCATTAGCCAGCAGCCCGCGATTTTTAGTTTGAACTGTGCTCATTGAAAACCTTCCTCCTTCTGATATGGAATACGAAATATGTAAATTTATCATAATAAGAAGGAAGCGCTGCAACAAGCAATATTTTTGCTGATATGAACAGATTTTTGCTATTAGTTTTTTGCGGACAATTATTTTGTTTTCAGAGCAATTAAATTCTGTTATACTTCCAGGTATGAACACTTCAAAGGGGGCAGGAACGAATGGAAAATGAAAAGCAAATCGCGTTAAAGCGTTTTTCTGATGCACTTCTCTGCAGTCCTGAAGTATACACCTGGCATTATTCACCGGAGGGGATTCTTCTGGACACCAATTCGCCGGAGCATGTGTATCACCGGATTTTCGAACACACGGAATGTCTTGAGTACATGCTGAAGGCCGGACGGGAGGATTCCCGTCCCGTGGTGCTGAGCGCCAAGCTGGGAATCCTCTGGGGGGCCGTTTTCGAGTGGGAGGAGGATCAGCTTTCTTCCTGCTATGTCATCGGGCCGATGTTTGATGATAAACTGGACTCCGATCTTCTGACGGATGCCATCGGTTATTATCATTTTGACGATCCCGACTGGCGTCCGGTTTTTATAAGGATTATGCGCAGTATCCCTTCCGTTTCTTCCATGCTCTTTCTGCAGTACGTGGTGCTGATGCATTTCATGGTAAACGGGGAAAGAATACATCGCAGTGACATCCGGTTTCAGAGCAGGGAAACAGGACCGCAAAAGAAATCTCAGGCGAGAAAGAGCCGGTATCAGACCTATCTGGCGGAGCAGGGCCTGCTGCAGATGATCCGGGAGGGAAACATTGATTACCAGAACGCTCTGAACAAAGCCAGCCAGCTCTCCAGTGGAGTGGGCATCACTACCGATAATCCGGTGAGGCGGGCGATCCTCTCTGCCAGTAATTTTACAGCGCTGTGCACCAGAGCGGCCATCGAAGGCGGGCTGACGCCGGACACGGCCTATACCATCGGTGACGGCTATCTCCAAAGCCTGATCGAATGCAAAACCATTGCCCAGGTCAGGGAGATTAACCATGCCATGTATGATGAGTTTATTACCCGGGTGCGGAAGGAAAAGCAGAGGCCCGGCTATACCAGGCAGATCAAAAACTGTGTCGCCTACGTGGAAGCCCATCCGGAGGAGGAGCTTTCCCTGGAGAATCTGGCCAGGGAGGTGGGATATTCACCCTATCACCTGTCCCGGAAGTTTAAGGAAGAGTCAGGCCTCAATCTGCGGGATTATATCCGGAATGTGCGCATCGAGCGGGCAAAGCTCCTGCTGGAAACCACGGACCTTACCATCCGGGATATCGCGGAGCAGCTCCATTTCAGCGGCTCAAGCCACTTTGCTAGGATATTTAAAGAGCAGACCGGCATGCTTCCCGGAGAATACCGAAACCAGAACCTGAAATGAAAGGGACGCCAATGAAATATTTGTACCAAACAGGAATAATCTTTTTGTTTACCTTTCTGGGGGAAACCATGAGCCGCCTGATTCCCCTGCCCATCCCCGCGGCCATCTGGGGCCTGATTCTTCTGTTACTGGCCCTGATGCTGAAAATCATTGAACCGGAGCAGATTAAAGAAACCAGCCGTTTCCTGGCGGCTCTGCTGCCGGCCCTTTTCGTGGCGCCCACGGTGGGCCTTATGGACCAGGGAAAGACCCTGCTTCCCCAGCTGCCGGCGGTGATTCTCATTGTGGCGCTTTCTACAGTGCTGACCTTTGGGATTTCCGGCATGATTACCCAGAAGCTTCGAAAAGGAAAGCAGGCAGAGAGCCATGAGTGAGTTTCTTTCTTCCAGCAGCTTCTTTGCGGTTACGCTGACCCTGCTCATCTGGTGGGGAGCAAATCTCCTGCAGAAAAAGACCGGCCTGGTGGTGCTTCACCCCATACTGATTTCGGTGATTGCCATCATTGCGGTGCTTCTGGTGATGGGCATTCCCAACAGCGTCTATCAGGAGGGCATGAGCCATTTCTCTTATCTCATGACGCCGGCCACCATCTGTCTGGCCCTGCCGCTGTATGAGCAGGTGAAGGTGCTGAAAAAGAACCTTCTGGCCATTCTGCTGGGAGTCCTGTGCGGAACCCTCACCAGCCTGCTGGTGGTGGGCGGCCTCTGTCTCCTGTTCCGGCTGGAGCCAGCCCTGACGGTATCCCTGCTCCCAAAAAGCATCACTTCCGCCATCGGCGCGCCGGTGGCCGAGGCCATGGGCGGCATTTCCTCCGTTACGGTGACGGTGATTATTGCCACCGGAATTCTGGGCAATGTGTTTGCCCATGTCCTGTGCCGAATCTTTCGAATTTCCGATCCCATCGCTCAGGGAGCGGCCATCGGAACCTCTGCTCATGTCATCGGAACCACCAAGGCGGCCCAGATGGGCGAGATTCAGGGCGCCGTCAGCAGTCTCAGTCTGGTGGCCGCCGGTGTGCTCACCGCATTTCTGATGCCCCTCCTCAGCGGGATCTTTATCTAAGCGAACCAGACTTTGTGTTTTCTGAGCCAAATCAAAAGGCGTGATCAGTGGATCACGCCTTTTTCCATGTGCAGCAGCCGTCCGCAGTCCTGAAGGGTGGACATGCGGTGGGAGATTATCAGAATCGTCTTGTCGCTGTATTCCCTTCGCAGGGTCCGCAGCAGCTCCTGTTCGTGGAGCACATCCAGAGCGCTGGTGGGCTCATCCATCACCACCACATCGGGATCCATGAGGAAAATCCGGGCCAGGCCGATGCGCTGCCGCTCGCCGCCCGACAGACGGCTTCCCATCTGTCCCATCTGCGTTTCATAGCCCTCGGGCAGGGTGCGGATAAAATCGGCGATGCCGGCCCGCCGGGCGGCCTCTTCGATTTCCTGCTGGGAAGCCTCGGGCCTGCTCAGGGCAATGTTTTCAGCAATGGAAGCATCAAAGAGATAGGTTTCCTGCTCCAGCATGGCAATCCTCTGATGAAGCTCCTTCATGGAAACCTTCGGAAGAGGGGTCCTGCCCAGCAGGATCTGTCCCTGATCCGGTTCGTAAAAATGAAGCAGAAGCCGCAGCAGGGTGGATTTTCCGATGCCGCTTTCTCCCAGCAGCCCCACATGCTCACCCTTGCGGATGCGGAAGGAAGCTTGGGACAGGATTTCTTTCTGAGTGCCGGGATAGCGGAAGGTGACGGCATCAAAGGTAATATCGGCGATGGGACCCACGGTTTCCGGATGTTCGGCTTCCTTTACCGCGGGACGGGTATCTTCAATGATAAAGAAACGCTCAGCCGCCGCATAGGTCTCCAGCAGGTTGGTGACCACAGCCGTGAGAGAGAAGGTCGAAGAGAAGGAGGCGGTGGCCACCAGGCTGATGACGGTGGTGCCCACCGGGTCGTTCAAGTGCTTTCCCGTCAGGTACGACGCAGCCAGCAGAATCAGGATCCGTACCAGATACACAAAGAAGGTGGGCAGAGAAGAAACGATCTGCTTGTGGATGGTGAGGCGGTGGGCGGAATGATTCACGGCGTCATTCTGATGGAGCATCTGCCGGGTTTTCTTGGCGCCGATGCCGAAAATCTGGATATCCCGGATGCCGTAGACGCTTTCAAGGATCACCGACTTCAGCTCTCCCAGGTTTTCCCGGTTCTCCATGCCGATGCGGCGGCCGGCCTTCAGGGCCAGCAACGGAATCACGATGCTGATCAGAATGAACACCGGCAGCAGCACCAGCACATATAAGGGGTGAAAATGTCCGGCGATCAGAAGGGTGGTGATGGGCAGGATAAACACCGTAAATAGGGGCCCGATCATATGGGCGAAGAAAAACTCCAGGGTTTCGATATCCGAGACGGCAATGTTGATCAGATCACCCGTCTTGCGGTCCACCATCAGGGCCGGTGCCGCACGGTCGAGACATTCAAAAAGATGGATCCGGAGACTGGCCAGAACACCGTAGGCGCCGATGTGGGAATAAACGCCCTCCAGATAGCGGCCCAGGGCGATGGTCAGGGCGGAGAGAATTGCCAGCAAGGCGTAAAGGGTGGCGGATCCCTGGGCGGCTCCGGCGGATATGAGGATCCACATGGCGCCGAAGCCCATCAGGCCCATGTGACCCAGGTTGCCGAAGATGCTGGCCAGGGTAGAGATGGTCAGATATTTCCGGATGGGCCGGGCAAGGGCGAAGAGATGGCGGGTCATTTCCGGAATGGAATATTGGAAGGAATATTTCTTCATGCTCGGACCTCCTCTTCTTCCTGAGCCTTGACCAAATGGAAATAGGAACCATGAAGGGCCATCAGCTCTTCGTGACGGCCAGATTCAGCGATGCGGCCGTTTTCAATCAGATAGATGCAGTCGGCATTTTGGATGGAGGAGAGCCGGTGAGAAATGATAATCAGCGTTCTGGACAGGGCCAGATCCCGGATGCAGTTCCAGATTTCCTGCTCACTTTCCACGTCCACGCTGGAGGTGGCTTCGTCCAGGATGATGTATTCCGCCTGGGAAAGCAGGGCTCTCGCAATGCCGATTTTCTGCTTCTGGCCGCCGGACAGCCGGGAGCCGCCATCGCCCACGCTAAGATCCAGCCCCGCGGGCTCGCTGCGGACAAAATCCGCCAGGGCGGCCTGCTCCAGGGCATGCATCAGCTCCTCATCGGAGGCGTTTTCCTTGCCGATCAGCAGATTTTCCCGGAGAGTTCCGGAGAAAATCGTTACCTGCTGGGGAACCATGACCACTTCCTTCCGAAGCTCCTCCGGACGATAGCTCAGATAGTCCCGGCCCTCCAGATAAATATGGCCTTCCTTCGGATCAATGAATTTGCTGACCAGGGAGGCGATGGTGCTTTTGCCGCAGCCGGAGAGGCCCACCAAGGCTGTCATCTTTCCCCGGGGGATCTTCAGGCTGATATCCTTCAGGGTCTGATCCCGGCCGTGATAATGGAAGCTGACATCCTTCAGCTCGATGCCTTTAAATGAATTACCCGCCTCTGGCAGGTTTGCCAGGGAAGGATCGTAGGGCCGGGTGGTATCCACCTTCAGGATTTCCTCCACCTTGCCGGCGGCCGCCACCGCTGTCAGAGCGCTGTGGGTGGCTCCCATCAACTGACGGATGGAACTGAAAAAGCTGTAGGAGAGAAGCAGCACGCTGAGACCGGCGGACAGGTCCATAGTGCCTTTGGCTAGACGTCCGCAGGCGATGCCCGCACAGATCAGAATGACGCCGTAAATCAATCCTTCCGTCACCAGGAAGGAGGTAAAGTTCACCCGCATGAAGGCGTTGATGTCCTGATTCAGCTTTTCCGCCTTCTGGCCCAGGACCTCCCGGCGGCTCTGGGTGCGCTCAAACAGCTTCAGGGTGGTGAGACCCCGGATACTGTCCAGATAGTAGGCGGTCATATCCTCCACCGAAGCCCAGTAAACCTTTCTCAGATTCTCGATTTTGCCCCGGAACACATTGTTGATGGGCAGAAGCACCACGGCGGTGAATAAAAGCAGAAGGGAAATGAGAAGATCCGTGCCCCGAAGGGTGAAAAACAGGTAGAGGGGAGCGATGACGCTGAAAATCAGGCTGGGGAGATATACGCTGAAATAGACCTGCATGTTTTCCACCGCGTCCACCGAGGAGGTAATGGCGGAAACGGGCCCGATGCGCTCGATATTTCCGGCATCCAGTTCGAGAATTTTTGTAAAGATCTCCCGGCGCATCATGGTGCGGGCCGATGCGGTGCACCGGTATTCCAGTTCACCCTGAAGCATCTGGGAGAGAAACATGAGCAGCGCCATGCCTGCAGTCGTCAGCAGCGCGCCGCCCACATGGGAAAAAGCACCGGAAGGATCCGCCAGGGATCCCAGAAAATCAGCGATGATCAGAGAAAACCGGGTCATGCCGATGAGGGTCAGCAGCCGGACCAGTACGATTCCAAAGATCCATCCCCAAGAGCTTTTGGACAGTCTCAGCAGCGTTCGATTGAGCAGAAGCATGGATTCATCTCCTCTTAAAGTTTGTGATAACTAACAGTGAATAATTATATCGGAATTCACCGCAGGTGTCAATTTTCTCCGGCCCCTGGATTTGACTTATTAGTGTCATTAATATATCACTAATCGCAATTATGTTTCTTGTCAGCGACAGCATGACCATCCGGAAAGTGTCCCAGCCGGACGCTTCCTACCGTCTGGGAAAAACCGGCGGAGTGTCCAACTGGTTTGATGAGGCCGATTTCAAAACAGACTGCTTCTCCATCCGGGACAGCTTCGGAACCCTGATGGCTCATCCGGAAGCCGGAAAAATTGTGGGAGCCATCATGCAGAAAATGATTGCCAGACGCAGATCAAATAAAGAAGGCCGGACACAGGGAGCTGCTATGCTGCAGCTTCAATGGGTCTGGCCTTTTTCATTGCCTGATCTTGTAGTACTCATGAACGAGATTAAGATAGCCCATGTCCTTCATGGCCTGGTAGGACAGGCGGAACCGTCCCTTGGTATGGGAGCCCCAGACCAGGGACCGGATGCAGTCCTGGGCATACCGGTCGATGATATGCAGGGAATCCGTGGTGTTGATGACAGGAAAAAACCAGTAGCTCCAGGTCAGATCATTATCCTTCGCGGAATACAGAAGCTTTCGGTTAAAGATCCGGATGAAAGCCTTCGCAGCTTTCTCGCCGGGGATTCCATTCCGGCGGCTCCAGCGGGACAGGGCCCTGGTTTTTCTCCGCATCTTGGCTTTCAGCTTGGTGATGTTGGCCGGAGCAATATCAATGGTCCCCTGCTTATAAAAGAATCCCAGAAACACCCAACCATCCTCGGGAGCAGAGATGTTTTCCTTCGCGGGATTGAGGCTGAGACCATGGTCCTTCAGAAAGCTGCGGATCAGGGAGACGTCCTTCAGCAGCGCTTCCTCCGAGTCCTCGAAAACAATGATATCATCAGAATATCGGGCATAGGGGATTCGTTTCTCATGAAAGAGATGATCCAGCTGCCTCAGATACAGGTTTGCGTAGAAGGCAGAAAGAGGAGTCCCGGCCATGATGCCCTTCTCTTCGATAAGCTCTTGGTCTTCCCACAGAACCCTGGGTTCCGTCAGCAGAGAACTTAAAAAACGGTAAAGCACCGGATCGTCGGAAAGGACCTCTTCCAGCTGGGGCAGCAGGGAAGGGATGGGAATGGAGTTGAAGTAATTGCTGACATCCGCTTTGTAGGCATATTTTTCCCGGATTCCGCGGATATGGGAAAGATAGAACATGGCATCCTTGGCGCTGCGGCCGGGCCGGAAGGAATACAGTCCCGGAGCAAAGAGGTGATCATATTTGCGGAGACACAGATAGGTGAGAACCTTCATCACTGTGTTGAAAAGCGGAGGATAGGTATAAACGATTCGCTTCTTTCCGGTGCTTTGTTTGCTGATGACGGTTCTCTCGGGCAGGGGCGCAGGAGCCATGGAAAGAATCTCCCTGACCACGGGAAGATAAGCCTCCCTGTCGATGAGATCCCGCAGGGCTTTCAGGTCCTTTTCGTGAAGGCACAGGGAAGATTTGTAACGGTAATAGGCCTCCCAGGTTTCCTTTTCAGCCAGAGAAGAGAGCAGGGTCATAAATTACCTCCAATAAAAAAACAGGAAGAGAAGCTATTAAATTCCGGAAATTCCGGAATTAACCAGACCGTACACAGACCGACTGCCTGCGAAGCCAGTGCGAAAGGCCTCAGGGATCTGTGCCGGGTCCGCCACAGGCGCCGGACAAAGCCGGCATTCTCTTCCTGTTTTTTACATTTTGAATGATCAGCAGAAGACGGGTCCGGCTGATCAGCCCATGAGGGCGCTGCGGGTTCTGTGATCCACATAAGCCCGGGTGTTCCACCAGCCCGGATGATTGTAGTAGAAGCGCAGATAAGGAATGCCTTCATCCGCGCACTGGTTACGCAGCCTTTGGGATTCACTGTTTTCGCTCATCAGCTCGACAACCAGCACCCGCCGGCCTGCCTGGCGGAAGGTAAATACGGTGGAGGAGCTTTTCGGGGGCTGCTCATAGCTGATGTCATAGCCCGGAAAATCCTCGGTGAACACATGGTTAAAATACTTGACATAATTGCCTCTGAAATTATACTGGTTTTCTTCGGCCGGCATTTTCTCACCCCAGGAGAAACCAGAGGCGGGAACGTCTTCGGCAGAGGTCTCAGAGAAGGAATTGTCTCCGGAATTCTGCGACAGTTTATCGGCGGCTTCGGTCACGGTTTTGAGGACTTTTTCGAGGCTGATATCTTTGGTGCCGCCCAGTAATTTGGAAAATAACCCCATGAGGAACCTCCTTTGAGCATTTTTACAGTTTCATTATACCGCAGGCACTGCTTATGTCAATGCCCTGGCCTTGTCAAATGAGGTAACAAATCAGCTCGACGATGCCGCAGCCTGTCATCACCAGAATGGGGTTTACGTTCTTCCATTTGCGAAGAACAAAGAAGGCGGCGATGACCAGCAACAGGTGGCGCCACCTAAATCCGCTTGCCAGCGCAGCGGAAGCGGAGGCGCTTTCCAAAGCGGCCATCATGCCGGCAAGGCCCCCTTCAAAGATGCAGGAAAGCAGAATCGACAGGCCGGCGGAAAGGATCATGGCCACCACCGCCGGACGCAGGGTTCCGAGAACGCCCTTCATGACGGAAAGATTGCGGTATCGGTTATAGAGGTAGGCTAGTATGGAAACAAACAGGCAGGAGGGCAGGATGACCCCAAGGGTGGCGCAGAGGGCTCCGGGGATGCCGGCCATCTGATTGCCCACAAAGGTGGCGGCGTTAATGGCGATGGGCCCGGGAGTCATTTCCGCAATGGTCACCAGGTCGGTGAAATCGGACATGGACAGCCAGCCGTAGCGGTCGATGACCTGGGCCTGAATCAGGGGCATGGCCGCGTAGCCGCCCCCAAAGCTGAAGGCGCCGATCTGCAGAAAGGCCAGGAAAAGCTGAAGGTAGATCATGATTTTTCAGCCTCCTTCCGGGTCCGGATGAGGGTCAGCACGACTCCAAGCACCACACAGAAAAGGATGATCAGGATCACATTCACCTTTAAAACGTAGTTGCAGATAAAGGCCAGGATCATCACAACAATCAGAATGGGATCCTTCCCTTTGACAATGCCGCTGGCCATATCAAAAACCACGGACATGATTACCGCGCTGACGCCGCAGGTCATGCCGGCAAGCAGAGACTGTATGACAGCGCTGTCTTTGAAGGCCTGATAGAAGAAGGAGATAATGGTCAGAATCACAAAGGGTGGAATCACCGCCCCCAGCACCGAACAGAAAATGCCGGCGATTCCTGCCAGCTTGTATCCCAGGACGATGGCACCGTTGACGGCGATGGGTCCAGGGGAGGACTGGGCGATGGCCACCAGGTCCAGCATCTCATCCTCGTCGATCCAGTGAAGCTTATCGACAAATTTCTGCTTCATCAATGTGATAATGACATACCCTCCGCCAAAGGTAAAAGCGCTGAGATACAGCGTCGAGAGAAAAAGCTGGCGGAGGGTTTTGATTTTGCTTCGGTTTTCAGACATGATTACTTTCTGTTTCACTTAAAAAATGTTTTTCTCCTATCATACAATATTTATTTCTGTTTGTCTATCGGAACCCTCTTCGTGTATAATAGATTGTATAAAAGCTGGAATAGAAAAAATCAAATCCGTATCGAAAGCGTCTCAAAAGAGAAACGTCCTGCTGATGGAAAAAATGACACACCAACAAGGGGGGAAACCGATGAACAAAAGACCTCATATCATTATTTTCAATCCTGATGAAATGCGCGCGGATGTGATGAGTCATCTGGGCAATCAGGCCATTCATACGAAACATCTGGACGAGCTGGCCAGCACCGATGGCGTTTCCTTTTCCCGCGCCTACTGTCAGAATCCGGTATGTGTTCCTAGCCGATGCAGCTTCTTTACGGGGCTGTATCCCCATGTCAGGGGACATCGGACCATGCAGTACCTCCTTCATCCCGGTGAGGAAACGCTGTTCTCCGAGCTGAGAAAGGCAGGCTACTATGTATGGATGAACAGCCGCAACGACCTGCTGGCGGGTCAGTATCCGGGCTGGATGGAGTCCCATGCGGATGAAATCTTCTACGGCGGAAAACTGAAGGCCCCAGCGGGACCGGTGATGGGAAATCTGCGGGAAGACCCTCAGAGCAAATATTATTATTCCCATTTCAAGGGCAAGCTGGGCGTCGATGAAAACGGCAAAAACTACAGCAAGGATGATGAGATTGTAGATGCGGCCATCCAGCGGATCCGGAATCTTCCCCAGGACCAGCCCCTGTGCATGTTCCTGGGACTGACCTTCCCCCATGTGCCTTACATGGTGGAGGATCCTTACTATTCAGCGGTGGACCGTTCCAGGCTGAAAAAAAGAGTGCCTTATGCCGAATGCACCGGCAAGGCGAAAATCATTGAAAAGATCCGGGAAAATGTCCGCATGGGAGATTTCACGGAGGAGGACTGGACGGAGCTTCGGGCGGTGTACGAGGGTATGTGCCTGAAGGTGGATGACCAGTTCGGACGGCTGATTCAGGCTTTGAAGGAGGCCGGGATCTACGATGACTGCGCCATCTTCTTCCTGTCTGATCACGGGGATTTTGCCGGAGACTATGACCTTCCGGAGAAAGCCCAGAACAGCTTTGAAGACTGCCTGACTCGGGTTCCGCTGCTGGTGAAGCCGCCCAAGGGAATCGATTTTACGCCCGGCATCAGCCCGGCCCTGACGGAGCTGGTTGATTTCTATGCCACCGCCATGGACTTTGCGGGGGTCGAGTCAAGCCATACTCATTTCGGACACTCCCTGCGGAGAAATCTGGTCGAACACGATTATCAGCATCGGCAGTTCACAATCTCTGAAGGGGGCCGCATGCCAGAGGAGATTCACTGCGATGAATATCACGCCTCCTTGAAGAAGGATGATACCTCCGACGAGTATTACCCGAAAAAACTCGCCCAGTCCGATCCGGATGCCCACGCCAAGGGAACCATGATGCGCTGGGACCGCTATAAGTATATTTCCAGAGTGAACCGTAAGGATGAACTCTATGACCTGCAGGAGGATCCCAGAGAAACCACCAACCTGATTGACCGGCCGGAGCATCAGGAGATGCTTTCCAAGATGCGAACCGAGCTTCTGTACTGGCTGGAGAGCACATCGGATATTGTGCCCTTTGCCTATGATGCGCGGTTCAACGGCCGGGGCATGCTTTCCATGATCGGAAGCCATCTGAGCCCTGAACAGTACGCAAAATGCGAAAAGGCCATTGATCAGGGAAAGGTCTTCCTGGATTTTGCCGAGCTTTTCCAATACGCCATGAGGCCTGATCAATAATCAGCCTGATCATTCATGCTATCGAGCTGCCTGATTTAGTGCATGCCTTTTCTTCAATCATCGGCTGCCAAAGATGGCCGTGCCAATTCGTACAATGGTGGCTCCCTCCTGGACGGCAACCTCAAAATCTCCGGTCATGCCCATGGACAGCACCGGTTTTTCAGTATCCAGCAGGCCATCGGCGGCCAGCGACTCAGCCAGCAGGTGCAGATTCCTGAAATGGATCCGGTTGGTTTCGGGTTCTTCCGTAAAAGGAGCAGAGGTCATCAACCCCAAAAGCTGCACGTGAGGAAGCTCCCGGATCTGAAGGGCCGCTTCCCTGGCCTGCTCAGGGGTGAAGCCAAATTTGCTTTCCTCACCGGCGATATTGACCTCAAGGAGGATGCGGGCCGTCAGATCTTTTTTGGCTGCCTGCTTTTCAATTTCCAGCGCCAGCGGGACCGTATCCACCGAATGAATGAGGGACACCTTATCGATAATATATTTAACCTTGTTTCGCTGAAGATGGCCGATCATCTGCCAATCCACAGAAGAGCCAAGGCTTTCATATTTGGAAAGAAGCTCCTGCACATAGTTTTCGCCGAAGGAACGCTGGCCGGCCGCTTTTGCTTCCTCAATCAGCGAGATGGGCTTTGTTTTGCTGACAGCCAGCAGCGTCACTTCCTCGGGAGAGCGGGAAACGGCCTGACAGGCCTTTTCGACCCGATGGCGGACAGAAAGAAGATGATCCTTGATCTCAGACATATCTGTAACAACTCCTGTGATTACTCGAAATATATATGGTTATTATACACGGTAAAGGCAGAATGTCACTAATTTCTTTAAAATCAGGCCCAAAGGAACCAGAAGTTTGATAAAGTAATAAACGATAATCATGGTTCCCGATATCATCAGCAGGACGTTCCAGTTGATGGTTGATACCAGATCACTCAAAGGCAAGATGCCTGAAATCAGGAAGATCAGCGCTACCGACAAGGCGTAAATCGGCCGGTATTTGGGCAGCGCGATCATCAGGACGTACATCAGGGCAAACCAAGAAAGGGTGAAAAACAGTTTCTATGCCGGATTTATGCCGATTCAGCTCTTCCTCTTCCAAAGGACATAAAAATCGCGTATAATAGGCCTTGCAAAACAAAAAGAAATCAACACATCATATATAAAGAAATCCTTAGGAGAAAAATCATCATGCCTTTCTTTCATAACAACGGTAAACCTATCAATCCCCGCGACTTACAGGCGATTCAGGAAATGCTGAAAGCCTCCCTGCAGAGCATTATTGATCATCTGGAGGAGAGGAAGGCTTATACATCCCGGGGCCAGAACACAGAAATCTTTGATCCGGTGATCAAAATCTACCGGAACGGTCTTAAAGAGCTGCCCGAGAAGTTCTCGGCTTCCGCCGGCAGCCGTCAGAAGATTTCCATGACCGGCTTTATCCAAAAAATGTATACAGATCTGGCGGAAAAGGTAGTGCCCACACTGGACAAGGATGATGAAACCTATCCGGATATTCAGAACATCCTGATTTCCGAGATGGGCGGCCCTTTCTATCCCGGCAAGCTGATTGAAGGTCTGGCCTCGGAAGAACGCGATCAGGAAGCCTTTTTTCATGGGGAGATAGATAAATTTACAATGTCCGACGAGCCCATGGAAGGAATCGAAGACATTGCTGAATACAAGCCGGAATCCGGCCGGATCATTGCCCTTTACGAAGGCCGTTCCGGAAATTCCGAGACACTGAAGACGGATATTAAAGAGCTGGAAGAGAAGGTTAATTCTCTTCAGAATGATATCGATCCGCAGGCATATGAGGAAAACCTGAGACGTCTGAATGATGCCAAAAAGGCGCCCTTCGGCCTGCACGCCGGCGCTGAGTATACCCGTGTCCGTTCCTCGGAAATGATGGCCAAGGATGAGATCACCTTTGCGGATGTATACGAAACTTTCACCAACATCAATCAATATGTCAGACCCAATGATTCCGCGGGAGGAATGCTGCGCGGAACCAGCATTACGGCCGGCCAACTGAAGGGACCGAGCGCAACAGCCATTCCCCAGCAGACCTATCAGACCCTGCAGACCATTGCGGAGGCCATGAACAAAATCAAACAGACGAAGGATCCCGCGCTTCAAAAGACCCGGGCCATCGAGCTGGCGGCTTTCGCGTATCAGACGGCGCTGTCGCTGCATGTTTTCTCCGATGCCAACGGACGTACCAGCCGCCTGTTTGCCGACTCGATCCTGCAGACCTTCGGCCTTCCGCCCCACATTCCTTCAGCAGCGGAAGAGGACCTGTCTAAAACGATGGGCGAAGGCATGGACTTCAAAAAAGGCGCTGAAGTATTTCTGGATGGTGTTAAGAAAAGCGACCTGGAACTGAAGAAGGATCCCGCAGAACTTTCGCAGCGCCTGGCCAAGGAACCTCCGAAAAAGACAATATCCCAGGACAAAACCAGCCTGAAGCTGAGCGCCATCTATGAAGTGAACGATGAGACCATCGAGATCCTTCGGAATCTGAAGCAGAGCGCCAGACAGGCGAAGGGCCGGTTCCGTGATTCTGAAGAGTACAAGAATTTCCGGGACTCCATCGAGAAAAGCTATGAGCTCGCCTCATCCATCCGCAATCATCCGGAGGACGGCAGCTTCAATCTCAAACAGGCAGAGGCCGCCTATTCGTCCTCCATCCGTAAGCTTTTCAAAACAGCCGCCGATTACAAGACCTATAAAATGAAGGATCACACGGACAATCCTGCCCTGGATCACAATAAGAAAAGCCTTAACACCAAGGACCGTCAGAAAATGGACCTTGTCAACAGCGTGATGGAAGAAGAAAAACTGATCACGGTGAAGAAGCCTTCAGAAGGAAAAGTCCTGTAAGCGACAAGGAAAAAGAGATGATTATTCGTGAGATAGAATTTACCCTAAAAGATGGCAGAAAAGCACTCATCCGCAGCCCGAAGGATGAGGATATTCAGGGTATGCTGGATTATCTATACATTTCCGCCGGAGAAACCGAGTTCATCCTCCGTTATCCCGAGGAATGCAGCAAATATACCCCCGAAGGAGAGAAGGCACTTTTTGACAGCATCAACGCCTCTGAAACCCAGGCGATGCTGGTGTGTCTGATCGATGGAAAAGTGGCCGGAAATTGTGGGATCCACTGGAATACCGCAATCAAAACAAGGCATCGCGCATCCGTGGCCATTGCACTGCTGAAAGAGTACTGGAATCAGGGCATCGGAACCCGTCTGTTTCAGGAAATGATCCGAATTGCGGAAGAGAATGAAAATATACTGCAGATGGAATTGGATTTTGTGGAAGGCAATACCAGGGCAAGGGCCCTGTACGAGAAAATGGGATTCCGGATCGTCGGCATTAAACCAAATGCGATCCGTCTGAAGGATGGAACGCTGCTGAACGAATATTCCATGATCCGGGAAATCAAAAGAATGTAAATTCGGATAGAAGAATTTGATTTCTTCGCTATTCTAAAAACAATACAAATAAAAGAACCCTGTACCTATGTGATACAGGGTTCTCTTTAGCTTCAGCTTCGTTTCTGTTTTTGATAAACAACTTTGCCCCTAAAATGATAAAAACGGTTGCATGGGGACATTAATATTATTCCCCTGAAATTATTATAGCACTTCATCAGTATCCTATCAAGCTGAATAATTCCTTGTGTTCCTCAGTCCGGCTCCAGTATCGGATGCCCCAGTTTTCAAAGCTCCATTCATCCATATAATTGTTGCACTCGTAATCCACGTACCAGATCAGCCCGTCCCGTACCACGAAATTGGTGGGGAACCAGTCGATGTTCATGCAGGCTGCC
>JAGBND010000007.1 GCA_017634575.1 Bacillota bacterium | reverse complement strand
GCTTTTATGCTTTCTGCGTCCTTTTACTTGAAATCTTCGGGCTGATAGGGTAAAGTATTAACAGGATTATCCGGACGATAAGCTATTTGTTGTCACCATATCAAACTTACTATAATCAACGCATAAAAAGGATATACGCCATGTCTGAACCGAAGAAGAATACCGCAAGAAAGAAAGCGCCTAAAGGAAAAATTGTTAAAAGGACGCGCTTCAGTGCCAATCCCTATCCCTTTGCCTTTACCATGGTAAGCAGCCCGGTTTCGGGGGAGAGCATTTACAAAAGAGTTGTATCGCCTCAGGTTCCGGACAGCATTCTGCAAACCGGAAACAAAAAAGTGCTGGAAAAGTTCTATTATGACCACTATACGACTTTGACAGCCGCCGACAGGCGTTATATGCTTGCCAGAATTCACACCGCGCAGCTGGTGGACCGGCTGGAAAGGAATGCCCTTCAGGATATTGCCGAGGGAAAGGTAAAGCCTCTTCCCCAGGCGAGACTGAAAAAAGGATATATGGGCTTTGACAAGCTGAAGCTAAACGGCCCCCAAACCAGCTCCTGTGGCTGCTGGTCCTGCGGACTGAGCTTGCTTCTGAAAAACCGCGGCGTGGATATCAGCCAGGAAGAAATCCGTGCCTACAAACCGGAATATGCTCCGGGGGAAGAGGGCATGGGCCGCGAGCAGATGCTCACCAGCAACCGGGATACCTACTTCAGCCCCTACGATGCAGGCGATCTGGTGCTGAAGGTGCTGCCGAATTCATCCCTTGTGAACATATCCTTCAACCCCATCGATGAAGAAATGCAGGTTCTGGGAGGTATTGTCGTTCCCGAACCGCCGGCCAGGCTCTCGGAAAGAAAGAAAGAACGCTGGAGAGCCCAGAAGCTGCAGGAAATTCAAGCCACCCGGACCCAGAAGGCCAAGGAAGCCTTTAAAGCCAGTACGAAAGCGCTTTTTATTTCCAAGATCAAAGAGGCGTTAAACACGGATCATTCCGCCCTGATTATGAATCAGCGGAACGGTCATTTTATCACCATCACCGGAATCAGCTCCGACGATAAAAAAATCCGTGTAGAGGATTCCCGCGCGGATGGCCAGGCCACCACTCGGTATCTCAAGATCGATGATATTATTAACAAGTGCATGGAGCCGGGCATGAAGGGTATGGACCTGACCTGGATCCGGGACCTGCCTGCGCCTACTAAAGAAAACCTTCAGGAAGGCCAGAATCTTTCCGCGAATATTCCGAACAGCATCAAAACCGGAGCAGGCGGTGAGGTAATCCTGAACGAGAATGTACAGGGCCAATATCTCACAGCGCAGACAGACCCCAAGCCAGGCATCGGCATGATCCAGGGGCAGGAACTGAGCAATACCATCTATGTGAACCAGGATCAGGCCTTTAAAAATGCGCTGTACGGCGGTTATCTGGCGGGATATGGATTCGGCCCTGGCGCAGATGGCAATGAAGTCCCGCTGCAGATGCAGGCAACTGAAAATATCTACCTGCCCAAAAAGCTGCGTCTGTATAATGATCCGGATATCCGGCTGGAGCTGCAGCAGAAGGCAATAGAGGAAATCGATGAGCAGGAGCAGCAAAAGAATGAGGTCCAACTGGATCAGGACCAGGAAATTCCCAACTACCGGATTATCGATGAAAATGGCATCAAGGAAGAACCCGGCGCCGGCACCTACGATGCATACGAGGCAAACTACAAGCATCAGCTTTTGGTGGCAGGCCCCGATACCGAGCTTTACATTGCCAACCTCTATGCCCTGAATGTGGTAAAGAACAGTCAGGAAAAGCGGGAAGAGGACCAGATATCCGATCAGAAAGCCCAGAGCGCAAACGCGCTGGTGGACGAGCTGGAGCAGCTTTTAAGGCCTCAGCAGCCGGGCGAGAATCATCCGGACGCCGGTCAGGGAGCCGAAAACGCCCCCGCCGCCCGCGAGCAGAGAATCCGTGAGATTCATCAGAGCCTTAAGAGCAGCTATCCGCATCTTGCCGAAGCGCAATACAAAAAAGCCGGCAGCGATCTTCTTAAGCTGACGCCTGAGCAGCTCAGAACCCATATTCGGGATGCCAACCGGACAGAGAAAGCCAGAATTTCCCCTGCGATGCAGCGCACCATTGAAGAGCTGGCAAAGCGGGCTATACCGCTGGTAAAGGATATGCTGCACGAGAAAACAGGCAGCATTGATCTTCCCTTTACCGCTCTGAACGAAAACCAGAGAGAGCTGGTGACCAAGGTCGATGCCTATGCCAGGGATAAATACTATCTGAAGCCGGATCCGCAGACGCATGCGGCCGACCCTGACTGGGTTACCAGAAGGCAGGTGATCGGATCAACGCTGGATGCCTTAACCGCCAACGGTACCGGACGAAACTACCTCGGCTTTACCCGTGGACGAAACTCCGATGCCTATACAAATTTCCATGATGCCCTTACCGAATACAAAACCATGCTGGACCAGGGGGTGACTCCCAGCGGCATGCAGAACCGTTACCTGATTCAAAAGGGTCTGGACTATGTGAAGGACAGAATGAAAGTGCGCAGTACAAAGGGCACCGGCCAGCTGAGATTTGACAGCACCATGCGGGTGCTGCAGCAGCTCATGCCTGAGCGCAGATTCCAGCGTCTTCTGAACCAGATCAACCGGGAGCGGGAAGCTAACACCGGGGATAAGAACCACGTCGATAAATATACCTATGCGCCCAAAACAGTGGATGTATTTTCCAGGCAAAAGGTAGACGAGGCGGTTACAAAGAGCGGCTCTGCCTTTGTCAAGCTATGCTCGGAGGCATTGGCCGCCCAGCTGATCGGCATGGAATCGCAAAGAGGAAACAAAACCCTTGTGATGGATCCCTACGATCCTGCAGCCAGTCAGATCCTGGAGCAGAGGGCCAGACAGCTTAGGCATGATCCTGATTTCCGCGCTGCCCTGAGAGGGATTCAGCCGGGCTTAACGGAAGAACAAACCGTTCTGAATCGCCGAATCGCCCTGGAAGCCGACGGCAAGGGGCTGGTAAACCTTTACAACAATCAGAAAGCCATTGCGCTGCAGTATGAATAAAAAATGGGGGTCTATATAGTGAAAAAAGTATTGCTTCTAGGCGATTCCATCCGTATGGGATACGATGATTATGTAAAGGAACTCCTTTCAGGTGAATGTGAGGTCCTTTACGATGCAGAGGACAACGGCCGTTTTGCTGCCTACAGCCTTTGGCAGGCGAACCAGTTCTTCAAGCATTACGGAAAGTTCGACGTTGTTCATTTCAATAATGGCTACTGGGATATGAATATTGAGGCGCCGATGACGGAGGCGATGCATCCGGTGGATGAATATATTCATTTTCTTTCCAGGATTATCCATGAGATTCGCCGTAACGGAGCCCAGCCGGTCTTTGCCTTAACCACGCCCATCCTGTCAGCCGGCGCCGCCGCGGACGTATCCGGAACCGGAGCAGACAGCATCAACTATGATAATGCCTGGGTCATTCGCTACAACGAGGCCGCTCTGGAGCTGATGAAAAAAGAAAATGTTCCGGTAAATGATCTCTACAGCCTGTGCCTTGAGGATCCTCACTATTATAAATGCGAAGATCTCCTGCACTTGACGGAAGAGGGATACCAGCGCTGCGCAGCCAAAACTGCCGACATCATTCGCAGGTATCTGTAATCTGACCAATTAGGCCAAGCTCCAAGGATTGGAGCGGAATGAAGCGAAATGTTTAAAAAGCTCCAAGGATTGGAGCGAAATGAAGAGAAAAATTCAAAAAGCTCCAAGGATTGGAGCGAAATGAAGGAAAAGTTTAAAAAAGCTCCAAGGATTGGAGCGAAATGAAGAGAAATGTTTAAAAATCCCCAAAAATTTGGAGCAAATTCATCAAGATGATCTGAATCGCGCCAATTTTTGGGGATTTTTAAGAAACAAGCTTCAAATCGCTCCAATCTTTGGAGCTCTTCAAAACAATAGCCTCAAATCGCTCCAAATACAGGGGCTTTTTACTCTGTCAGCACAGCTAGCCCGAAAGCCGGCAGTGTCAGCTTGCCTTCCGATAACGAGACATTTTCCTCAGAAACAGTGAGCACTGCCGCCAGAGTCTGATACTCGATGCCGGAAAGATCGATGGTCTGACTATTCTCTGACGTATTGAAAACTATCATGACGGGGTCGAAAGAGCTATCACCCATCGTCCGTGTAAAGGCACCGATGGTATCGGACTGAAGTGAGTCCACCAGCGTAGTGGTGCCTCTTGCAATTGCAGGGAAGGCGCCTCGGATCAGAATGGCATTACGATAGTAATTCCAGATGGAAAGCGGGTCGTTCCGTTGCTCAAAAAGCGAGCCGAATTTGTGTTCCACTGTATCCATCTCCGGCGGTCCACCGCAAAGGTAAGACAGTTCGGAGAGATACTGCGTCAATGCCTCAGAGCCGGCCGCATCGCCCTCACCGGAACCTGCGTTGGCTCCGGTGTTCGTACCGGCATCACCCTCAACGCCTGCGCCGGCTCCTGCATCGCCGCCGCCTGCACCTGCTCCGGCATCACCGGAACCTGCATCGGCCCCGGCCGCCGAACCGCCTGCGCCGGCCGCGCCTTCCTCGGTCCCCGGCATGTTGTCCGGATTCACCCAGTACATGGGCGCACGCTTGTTCTCATCCTTCCCGGAACCCTTCATACCCAGCTCTTCCCCGTAGTAGACAAAGCAGTTTCCTGTCTGCATCAGGTTCAGGGCGCCGGCAAGCTTGGTTCTGGAACCGTCGTCGTAGGCATAGTAGCCTGTGCTGCGGGCCATATCGTGATTGGTATAGAAAGGCGCATTGATATAAGAAGGATTATAGGAAGCATACAGTGCTTCCTCGCTGGCGCATGCCTGCGCATAGGCGGAGGCCTTCTGGCTGCCCCGCACGATGGAAGCAATCAGCCCCTCGTTGCCGGCAAACTCGAAATCGAAAAGGGAATCGATCCCGCTTTCATAGTACTTCGCATAATCCGCCTGATTTGTCCAGCATTCACCTACCAGATAAGCATCAGGCTTAATGGCCTTCGCGGTTTCGGTAAACCAACGGATAAAATCAATGGAAGCAGGAGTATTGTCTGTATAGTAAGAGGTCAGCGCATCCAGCCTGAATCCATCCACTCCAAGATCGAGCCAGAATTTGGCGATCCGGGTAAATTCCTCCCGGACAGCCTCTGTCGACAAATTCAGATCCGGCATGCCGGACCAGAAACGGGCCTCATAGTACCAAGGAGAGTCCGCGCCGATCACATCACCCTTGGAAGCGCCGGCTGCTTCCATATAGCTTTCCGTGCCGTCGTATGTAAGCCCGGCAGAGGAGAGGGCAGAGCAGCCCGCATAGGGCTCCTTAGTGAAATTGTAATACCAGACGTAAGGACAATCCTCATAAACAGGGTCTGCATTTTCCGGCAGCGAGGCCAGATAGGAGGCTGCCTGCCGGAACCAGGGATGCTCGGTGGAAGTGTGATTCAGCGCCAGATCCAGAATCAGCCGGACGTCTCTGTCGTGGCAGTCCTGCAGCAGCAGCTGGAAATCCGGCATCGTTCCATAAACCGGATCAATCGCCATATAATCGGTCGTATCGTACTTGTGATAGGTAGGCGACGGGAAAATCGGCATCAGCCAGATCTCGGAAAAGCCCATTTCATCCACGATATAAGGCAGCTTTTCCTGAAGGCCATGCAGATCGCCGATATAATCGCCATCGGAATCGGCAAAGGAATAGACGAAAACCTCGTAGCTGGTGCGGTAAGCGTCCGTCACCTCCGCCGGGGAGAGCGCCCCGTTCAGCTCACCCATGCTCTGGCCCGAGGAAGGCTGCGCCTGGTTGCGGCAGCCGGACAGGAGCAGGCACAGGGTGAGAAGAAGGGGCAAAAAAGCGCAACAAAAACGTTTTTTCATAGTACGAAAGCGTTTATCCTTTCACTGAACCGCCGGTAATACCTTCCACATAATACCGCTGCAGGCACATAAACAGGATGGTAACCGGCACGGCCACCAGAATGCCGCCCGCGCAGAACCGGGTAAAATATCCCTGGTAGTCATTGGTCCAGACCCAGCGCTGCATGGCCACAGCCACGTTGTAGCTGTCGGAAAAACCAAAGGCCACATAGGAAGCGAACACATAGTCGCACCAAGGCGCCATAAACGCCGTCAGCGCTGTGTAGATAATAATCGGCTTGGACAGCGGGATCGTCATCTGAACCAGAATCCTGGCCCGGCTGGCCCCGTCGATCAGCGCCGCTTCATCCAGCGACTTGGGAATGGTATCGAAATAACCCTTGCAAACATAATAGCCCATGCCGGAGTTGGCAACAGAAATCAGGATCAGACCGGGAACAGCGCCCTCCTGGGTCAGCCCCAGCTGCTTCAGCAGGAAATACAGACAGATCATGGTCAGAAAGCCGGGGAACATGCCCAGCACCAGCCACACATTCATCAAAAGCTTTCGTCCCGTAAAACGCATCCGGGAAAGGGCGTAGCTCACACAGATAATGCTCAGGGTGGAGAGAACCGACACCACCGACGCAATAATCAGCGTATTTCCATACCAGCGCACGAACTTGCACTCGTCTGAAAACAGGAACTTATAGTTGTCAAGCGAAAAATGCTTAGGAATCAGGTAATTGACCATACCGCCGTACTCGGTCGCATAGCTGCGGAAGCTCTGGAGCAGCAAAAACACAAAGGGCAGCACCCAGATCACACTGATGATCACAAGCACCACATAAGCGATGCCGTTGTAGGAATGAATTTTGTGGAGCTTCGGCTCATTATTCGTATTTGACATTACTGGAAGCCCTCCTCATCTTTAATGGAACCCATATTGTTGTAGACGATAACCGAAATGATCATCGTGACGAGGAACACCATGATACCAATGACAGCGGCCATCTTGTAATCCGTGTTGTTGATGGTCATCTTGTACAGCCAGGTAATCAAAAGGTCGGTATAGCCGGCTCCGCCGGTAAGGTTCATGGATTGCGGATTACCCTGATTCAGCAGGAAAATGACATTGAAGTTGTTCAGGTTTCCCGTGAACTGCGTCAGCAGGAAGGGTCCTGTGACAAAGAGCATATAGGGCAGGGTGATGCTCTTGAAGGTCTGGAACGCATTCGCCCCGTCGATCCGGGCGCTCTCATAAAGCTCGGCTGGAATGTTCATCAGAAGGCCGGTTACAATCAGCATGGTATAGGGGATACCGATCCACAGATTGATCACAATAATCAGGATTTTTGCGCTCGTCGGATTGGTCCAGAAGGGAATCGCTTCCTTAATCCAGCCCCATTTCAGCAGATAGGTGTTGACCAGGCCATCCGCGGCGAACATCTTGCCCACATAAAGCAGCGACACAAACTGAGGAACCGCAATGGTCATGACCAGGAAGGTCCGCCACATTTTCTTGAATTTGATGCCCTTTTTATTGATCAGGATAGCCACCGCCATACCCAGGAAATAGGTCAGGAACGTGGCGAAAAAGGCCCAGATCAGCGTCCAGCCCAGCACCGTGAAGAAGGTGGAGCCAAAGCTGCCGTTTCCCTGCAGGGAAAAGATCTGCTTGAAGTTCTCCAGACCCACCCAGGAGAACAGCTTGGCCGGCGGCTGATGGTTGAAGTCATAGTTGGTAAAGGCAACGCCGATCATAAACAGAATCGGCAGCACGGTAAAAACAAAGATGCCCAGCACCGGCAGGGCCAGGAGCGTCTTATCAAAGTTCTTGTTCAGCAGAGACAGCAGATCATCCTTGTTGGAAGGCAGCTTCTTGCCTTTTGCAAGCAGCTCATCCGCCTCCCGGTTCTGACGGATATTGATGCGCCACAAAAGCAGCAGCAGGAAAACAAAAATGATGGTCAGTATGCCCCAGAGCAGGATAAAAAAGCTGTTGTCTCCGTAGGTGACGGTGCCGTTGGGATTGGTGATGCGGGCTTTGGTGCCCAGTGTGCCGATCTTGACAAGATACTGACCGCCGAATCCGATAATTAAGGCCAGCAGGCCGATCTCGCCAAACAGCATGGCAAGTCCCCGCACCACCTGACCACGCATCAGCTGACCAAGCCCCATTATTAGATACGAAATCCTGGTTTTAAAGCCTCCTTCTTTGAAGGTAAGCCCGATTTCTTTAAAATCTTTACCCAGCCATCTGAAGAAAGCCGGTATCTTCGCAAATCCTTCTTTAATCGTCATAGGATTACCCCTCTAAAAATGGGAACACAGGGAACACAGGGGACGGTTCT